>NZ_SMMD01000198.1 GCF_009711475.1 Fulvivirga aurantia | reverse complement strand
TACAATCAAGATTTCTGATGGGGCTGTTACCGATGAAAAAATCTCAGCGGTAAGCCCGAATAAGATTGCCCAGGATGGAGCGGCTACCAATCAGGTGCTCAAGTGGAATGGTACAGCATGGAGTCCGGCAGATGATGCGATTTCTACCGGAGGTAATGCTGGCACAGCAGATGGTTTTTCTAACCTTGACCCAAGCGATTTCGAAATTTTGCTAAAGAATAATACCGACCTCGATAAAAACCATCTGATGAGATTTGAATCGAATAATTCTTTCGTATCAGTAAGGGAGCCGAGTAAAGCCGATCAAATAATTGCTCCTGTACATTTACCACATAATGCAGAATTAGTGGAGGTTACTATATACTATATGGATTTTAGTGGAGGCGATCTATCGGTAGATTTATTTCGCAAGAGCTACATTGGTGGTAGCCAATCACTTTTTGGGTCAAGTTGGAGTTCTACAGGTTCTTCAGGAGCTGTACAGAGCGCGACCATCTCAACAATCTCAAATGGTACAATCGACAATGAAAATTATACCTACAGGCTAATTGTTGACTTTAATTTTACAGGCACCGTTGATGCCCCTGGTGATGCTGAGCATAGAATTTATGGAGTCAAATTTAAATACACACAACCAGGCAATATTGTGACAGGCCCAGGGCCGTATCAGACTTCTTATGTTGGAGAGGATGCGCCACCAGCCGGGGATCGATATGTCGGCATGGTTTGGATAGATACTGATTCTGATCGAATCAGAGTGTGGACTGGCTCAGGTTGGAATACTGTTGCGAATAACGATTAATCTCATGAGTAATCTGCCAACATATGCGTTTAGTCTGATTTTCAGTGTATTTCTCACTACATCATATGCTCAGGATGTGTCTAATGAGTCAATTATCTATGTAGGAGAAGATGCCCTTTTTTATACACCAGGCAAT
>NZ_SMMD01000867.1 GCF_009711475.1 Fulvivirga aurantia | reverse complement strand
TTTAAGTTTTAAATTATTTACTTAGTTTTTGGTAAGGCTATTTAGCCCTAAGTTCATTTGATTGTTGACTTCACTTCACCACAAGTAAGCATAGCTTCACCGAAATACGGATTGCGAATCTCCTCTTCGGTGCTTAGCCAGTTGGCTCCTCTGTTACTATCTGCCATAGGGCAATACTGGACATACAGCGTTTTCTCTAATGGATTAAAAGCTCTGGTCAAGTCAATCATTCCTTCTGATATCTCTTGGAATGCTTTACGCATGGCCTCAATATCTTCCACATGCTGTATGTGCTGCAAGGCACTTTTCAAATCACTGCTATGCTTCATCCACGCATCATGTGAGTCCCCGGTAAATATTGACATATTTACTGCCTCCAGTTTTGCTTTCAACTCATTTGCCGCACGCTGAGCCTCAATCAAATTATCAGCCACCAGCGCATCCTTGAACTTCAGGTATTCCTCATAAAGAGGTTTTAGTGCATCCTTTGCTTTCCGGCTGATTGAAACAGGTTTCACTTCTGCTGTTTTCTCATCTGCGGAAGTTGAAGAAGAGGCCGACATCTCTATGCTCCCATGATCATGCCCCGACATAGATGGGCCACCTTCAGGGTTCATCATGCTGGGTTTGCCTGCCAGTTGAGCCGCTGCATCTATACTAAAAGTACCGCTCACAGCTATCTCCTCACCACGTTCAAGGCCGGACTCTACGATGTAGCTTTCACCCAGCCCAGGCCCCAGGCGTACCTCGCGCATCATAAAATGTACGCCTTTGTCGGTAGTAATTTTTACATATACCACCGAGCGTTTACCCGTCCACATCACGGCAGATTTTGGGATCACCAAGGCATTGCTTTTGTTCTCCAGTTGCGCATTAACCGTTCCGCTGGCAAACATCTCCGGTTTCAATTGATTGTTTTTGTTGGGCATTTCTACCCTGGCTTTTGCCACGCGGGTCTTTGGATCAATCACCGGATCCATAAAGCTGATCTTTCCTTCAAACTCCTCTCCGGGCAAAGACTGGATGGTGAATTTCACTTCATCACCTTTATTGACCCAGGGCATGTCCGACTCGTACACGTCAAACAGTACCCATACCCTTGACAGATTAGCGATTTCGTAGATTGGTTCTCCGCGTTGGATGTAATCCCCGACATTTACATTTTTATTCAGTACGTAGCCGGCAATGTCTGCGGTAATGGGAAACTCTTCCAGAGCCTGTCCCTTTTCCAGGATTTGGTTGACCTGCGCCTCACTCAGTTTCCAGTTTTTCAACTTCTCTTTAGCCGAGCGGAAAAGCTGAGGCTGGGTGTTTTTAATTTTTTGCGCTTCAAAAAGCTCCTCCTGGGCAGTGACCAATTCCGGTGAGTAGATGTAGGCAATCACCTGCCCTTTACGTACATATTCTCCGGTAAAATTGACCAGTAGCCGCTCTATCCTGCCCGGAATGTGACTTGACTGTGAAGAAACCAATCGTTCATCTTCCTGTACTTTTCCATTTAACCGCACCTGCTTGGCTGGTTCCATTTCTCCTACCTCCGCAGTACGCACACTGGCCAGTTGCATGGCTGTTGGCGACATAGATACCGCCATAGGGTCTATACCTTCGTCTTCTTCTGATGAAACCGGAATGAGATCCATTCCGCATATGGGGCAGTCTCCCGGTTCATTTTGCCTGATCTGCGGATGCATAGAACAAGTCCACACCTGATCTCCTGCTTCAGCTACGTGGGTATGTGTTTCATCTGACGCCTGGCTATCAGGTGAACCTCCGAAGATCAACCAGCCCAACAACAAGCCCAGAGCCAGGGTTGAAATAGCGATAATGACAATTTTATTATTGGTACTCATTTTAGTATTTTTTTGCGGTTAAATAATTGAGCCTTGCTACAGCCAATTCGTACTCCATTTCGGCTGTAGCCTGCATTTTTTCATATTTGAGCAACTGCTGCTGCATGCGCAACACTTCTTCAAATTCATTTCCTGAATTGCCATAAGCAGTAAAGAGCAGGTTTAGAGCCTGCTGTGTTTCTTCTACCTGCGAGGCGTATAATTGAAGTAGCTCCTGCTGCCGGGTGATTTCAAACCAGGCCATTTCATAATTAGAGGCAAGGGTATTGCTATAATCTTCCTTCTGTAACCGGTAGCTTTCCTGGTTGAGCTGGGCCTCTTTTATCGCAGCCTTGTATTTGCTTCTGAAAAGGGGAATGCTCACCGAAACCATGGGCATTAAAGCATTCTGACCATTGTCTGGCATACCCGCCTGTCCGGCCGGCAGATCCGTCCGTTCACCAACCAGCACATAGTCTACGCCCAATCCAATTTTAGGCAATCCTTGTTTTGTGGCAGCCTCTTCTGATGCTTCGCTGGCTTTAATTCTAAGCTCCAGTTCTTCCAATGCGGGGTTTTGTATCAGTAGCGAATCTCTCCGATGACCTTCTGCCAAAGTAGAGGTCACCAACGTATCAGCTACTTCCACCGCTTCTGTTTCGTCCCGGTTGAGCAGGTTGTTGAATGTTGCCAGCAGGGGCTTTTCTTTCTTAGTCAAAATTTCAAGGTTGGTCTGTGCATCCTTGAGCATGATATCTACCCTTAGCACATCTACCATCGGCCCCTGACCATTTTCAAACTTTTTATTGGCGATAGCTTTGTATGATTCCAGCAACGCAACATTCTCTTTCTCTATGGCGATCCAGCGGTTGAGCTCATACAGTGGATAATAAGCGGCTGCTATCTGGTAGAAGAGCTTATTTCGCGCATCCAAAAAGGCTTGATATTTAGCTTCTGCTATCAAAGTGGCAGCATCGCCCTGGGCTTTGAGGGTACCAAACCAAGGGAACATCTGCGATAACGAAAACCTGGCCTGTTGCGGCCCCACTCTCGTTTCTACCGGGGAAATGAAATAGCCAAAAGAGAAGTTAGGATCTGGCAATGCACTAACCTGTTCCACTTTCTGAATAGCTGCTTCAAAGTCCTTGTAGTTTGCTTGTAAGCCAGGATTCTGCTTTGCTGCTATCTCAAAATACTGCTCCAAGGTCTGGGTATATCCCACAGAACCAAAAAGCATCAGTATAGGTATAATCAGTAGTTTCTTCATGATTCCAATTTTTTGATTTTTCTTTCCTCTCTCCAACAGTAGAGCACAGGCACAATAAAGTAAGTGACGGCCGCCACTAGCATTCCACCAAAAGCCGGGATCGCCATGGGAATCATAATGTCTGAACCTCTACCTGTTGAGGTCAATATGGGCAGTAGTGCTATAACTGTAGTGGCTGAAGTCATTACGGCCGGCCTGATTCTACGCAAACCTGCCTCTATGACTGCCTCTCTAATTTCAGGAATCGTTTTGGTCCTGTTCCGATCAAAACTTTGATCCAGATAAGTACCCATTAACACCCCATCATCTGTGGCAATGCCAAATAAGGCAATAAAACCTACCCAAACCGCCACACTCAGATTAATCGGATGCATCCTAAATAAGTCCCTCATATTGGTGCCGAAAAGGCTGAAATTTGCGAACCAGTCCTGGCCATAGAGCCAAATCATAATGAAACCTCCGGCAAATGCCATGGCTATACCTGTAAACACCATGAGTGAGGTGCTTACAGAATTGAACTGGAAGTACAGAATCAGGAAAACGATCCCCAATACAAGTGGAACGATAATAGAAAGTCGTTTTTCGGCTCTTACCTGATTTTCGTAGCTGCCGGAAAACTTATAGCTGATTCCGGAAGGCACGTCTAACGCTCCGGCATCAATCTGATCTTGTATGGCTTTTTGTGCATCATTGACTACTTCTACTTCGGCATACCCATCTCTCTTGTCAAAAAGGACATAGCCCACAAGGAATGTTTCTTCACTTTTAATGGCCTGCGGGCCACGCTGATATTCAATATCCACAACCTGTCCGATGGGTATTTGCGCACCAGTGGGCGTAGGGATCAGGATTTTGCTCAGAGATTCGGGATCGTCTCGCAATTCGCGTGGATAACGGACACGAACTGGAAAGCGCTCCCGGCCTTCCACGGTGGAAGTAATTTTCATTCCTCCGATGGCTGTCTCAATGGTTTGCTGTACGTCTTCCACATTCAAGCCATACCGAGAGATCTCATCCCGGTTGATATTGAGGTGCAAATAAGGCTTGCCTACAATCCTATCGGCAAAAACGGCCTCTGCTTTTACTGAGGGAACTTCTTTTAAAATACCCTCCAGCTTCATCCCGAAGTTTTCAATGGTTTTCAGGTCAGGCCCGTACACTTTGATTCCCATAGGTGCTCGCATGCCGGTTTGCAACATCACCAGCCTGGTTTCAATGGGCTGCAATTTAGGGGCTGAAGTAACACCCGGTATTTTGGTCACCTTCACGATTTCTTCCCAAATATCATCGGGCGATTGAATATGAGGACGCCAGTTGCGGAAATATTGTCCATCCTCATCCGGGATAAGCTGAGCTTGTGAAACCCCAGCCTGCAAAGCCTGCTCATTGCTCAACGTATCTCCCGAATTCAGGATAAAACGTTCATCATTATCTACCCGGTAGCGCTGGCGAAAGCCTTTGGTATTAGCCATGTACTCCGATTTGTAGTTGATGATATTCTCATACATGGAAATCGGGGCGGGATCAAGAGCCGATTCAACGCGTCCGAGTTTCCCAACGGTAAGCTCCACCTCAGGAATGTTGGTCAACAGCATATCCAGCTGCCCCACCACTTTTTTATTGTATTCAATACCCGAATGCGGCATGGAAGTAGGCATGAGCAAGAAACTTCCTTCATCCAAAGAAGGCATAAACTCTTCACCAATTCCGGGAAAAGTATGTACCATCGTAGACCACACCGCTGTAGGGCGGATATTCCACCCTACCAGGTCAAAGCCTTTGGCTACAAAGCCGAATACCGAGTTGAAGCCCAGCCAAATATTAGCTCCCAACAGGATGAGCAAAGCGGGGATGATCAGAAACTTGACCTTATTGTGCAGGCACCAGGTCAGCACATGTTTATAGTATTTTTCTAAAAAGCTGAACCCTCCCAAAATAATAGCAACCAGCAGGGTCACAAAAAGGAAATTGACCCATACACTTTTCTGAGCCCCCAGTGGAAGCCAGTATTTGGCCAGTAACCAGGTAACGGCAATCACCGAAATAATTAGATTAAGATGTTCTGTGACCCAGTTTTGACGGGGACTGTATTTTCGGATAAACCAGATCAATCCAAAAGCGATCAAGACCAACCCCAGCAGCAGGCTCTTAAACAGGGCTACCGCCAAACCTATCAGTATCAATCCGGCATTGACGATGCGGGCCATTTTCTCACTTTTGATCCGTATGCCGAAAAACCAATGTGCCAATGCCGGAAGAATTAAAAGCGATACTAATAAAGCGGCTATCAGGGCAAAGGTCTTCGTAAATGCCAATGGTCTGAACAATTTTCCTTCGGCTGCCTGAAGTGTAAAGACCGGGATAAAGCTCACAATGGTGGTGGAAACAGCCGTTAGAATCGCAGTACCTACCTCAGCAGAGCCTTTATAAACAGTCTCAATCAACTTCTGACCGGGTGGGGCTTCATCAATATGTTTAATGACGTTTTCTGATAAGATCACCCCCAGGTCTACCATTGTACCTATGGCAATCGCAATTCCGGAAAGCGCAACGATATTGGCATCCACACCAAAATACCGCATAGCAATAAAGACCATGAGTACCGCAATCGGCAAAAGACTGGAAATCAGCAGGGAAGCTCTGAGGTTGAAAACCATTACAATTACAACCAGAATGGTGATTAGCACCTCCAGGGAAAGTGCTTCTTCCAGCGTACCCAGTGTTTCATAAATCAATTCCGAACGGTCATAAAAAGGTACAATGGTGAGCTGACTCACCGTACCATCTGCTAATGTTTTCTTGGGTAAGCCGGGTGCAATCTCGCTGATCTTAGCCTTTACATTATTGATTACTTGTAGCGGGTTGGAACCGTAACGTGCCACAACCACACCACCGACTACCTCTGCACCATCTTTGTCCAGCATGCCTCTGCGGGTTGCTGGCCCCAGCGTTACTACTGCCACATCTTTGATCCTGACAGGCACATTATCCTGCACGGCCACCACGGCTTTTTCTATATCCTCCAGGTTTTTAATGTAGCCCAGCCCACGCACCAGATACTCAGCCTGGTTGATCTCTATGGTTTTAGCTCCTACATCTTTATTGGATTTTTGCACCGCCTGCATCACCCGATGTAGTGGAATGTCATAGGCTTTCAGCGCATCCGGGTTCACATCAATCTGGTATTCCTTTACAAAGCCTCCAATAGAGGCCACTTCTGAAACTCCCTCAGTGGCGTTGAGACCATACTTGACGTAAAAACCCTGAACAGTACGTATCTCGTGCAAATCCCAACCGCCTGTTGGATTCCCCTCAGAGTCCCGGCCTTCCAATGTGTACCAATAGACCTGTCCCAAAGCGGTGGCATCTGGGCCGAGGGCAGGCTGTACTCCATCCGGTAGCAAACCTGAAGGAAGGGAGTTGAGCTTCTCCAGTATTCTGGAACGTGACCAGTAGAATTCAATGTCTTCATTGAAAATGATGAAGATGCTGGAAAAACCGAAGATGGAAGAACTCCTGATAGACTTCACTCCTGGAATACCCAGCAGATAAGTGGTGAGCGGATATGATATCTGGTCTTCAATATCCTGAGGTGACCGGCCCGGCCACTGCGTGAAAACGATCTGCTGGTTTTCACCGATATCTGGTATGGCATCCACAGGCACGGGATCAGAGGGCAAAGAGCCTAGCTGCCAGCCAAAAGGTGCGGTTACAATGCCCCAGGTAACGAAGCCAATTAAGATGAGAACCGTTACTAATTTGTTCTCAAGAAAGTATTTAATGATCTTGTTAAGCATAATGTGATTTTCTGAAAATGAACCAAAACAGTTCAGCAAACCCTTGAAATGAGGGTTTGGCGCAAAAGGATGAGCCTATTGCGACTTAGAAATCAAATTATGCGATTTAAAGCAGGAATGACTGAAACAATACCGGCCGGTCCTGTTTCAGCAAGGGAGGGGAATAGTGGGTGTAGGGTGTGGAATTATCCTGTACAAAAGGATCAATCCCAGCGTAAGTGTAAGCGAATGCGACAAGAAATTCAAAATTGACAGAACCCAAAGATGTTTTGCTGAAAACAGCATCATCTGATTCTACAGAAGTGTAATGATTGTCACAGCATTTGGATTTAGTGAGCTTTGTAGCTCCTTGTTCAGGTGAATTTACACAGTCCATTTCCATTTGCTCCATGCCACAATCCAAATCGGAATGTCCCAGCATTAAAGCAGTTTTGACCGCCATCCCCCCACACAGGTGTGTACCCATAGTCACTCCCGCGTTGCTGGAAAGCATGATGATCAAAAGGAATATGGACGTTGCTTTTCTCACTTATTGCAAATTAACGGAATAATCTGGGATTTGTTCAAATCTCTTATATCCCTGCAAATGTGAAGAATCATTTGATTGTATCGCTTACAAAATTTTGACTTTGTGTTATAAGATTTTGTTCCCTGTAAAATTACATATTTGAATTATTAAGGATAAAGAGGGATATGACTACCACCGTTGTTATCCACAAAAACACCTGACTCAGCATACTTTTATTTTTTGTCTTTTTACAATTCTCACAACTTTGATTGTTCTTTTTATTACCATACGCCTGGTAAAATGAAAACCCTAATGATAAAAAGGCCAGTGTGTATAAATAGGGCCTCATCGGGTGTAGCCACGAAAACCACGTAACCGTGCCCGAAAAACCGGCAATATCAACAACAATAGCCGGCCCCCAGCAACAAAAGAAGGGGGCTACCGCAGAAGTCAGACTTAGACCTAATAAAACACTTTTCTTCATAAATATTTTAAAATTATTAGATTTCGGTTATCCTAATATTCCATTTACTATTTAACTCATCATCCTCTTTATCTTCTACCCATCCTTTCAGCTTAATCCTTCCGGACTTAAGTTTTGCAAGTATGTCATCAGGAGTATCTGAGCTGATTTTGAATGTCTCTCCGTTTACGCTTATACTCCACTCATTATCCTTCTTCACCAATTCACCATTTAACGTTACTACTGCATTTCTAGCTGAAAATCCGTTATTCTTAACTTCTTTCTGAATTTTTTGTAAGGTCAAATCATTGTCAGCAGCTAGCTTAAGATATGCTTTGCCATCGTTTAGGCTTACTTTAACACTTTGCAAACCATCCATTTTCTTGAGCCCGCGTTCCAGGCCATAGGCGCAAGGCGCACAATCCATTCCAAATACTTCCTGATCTACTTTGACCAACTGAGCCATTGCAGTAGAGAAGCTGATAATGCTTAACACTACTATTATTCCTAACTTTTTCATATTTCTGTTTATTTAATGTTACAACCAATAACTTATATTCATTGAGAGTCTGTATCGCTCTTGAGGGCCTTGCACGACATCCTGATAGACTGGAAATAATGCCCCGAAGGATATTCCCCAGGCTCCATAAAGACCAAGAAATGAAGGTCCAATCATTACTTTTTTTCCTCTTTGATCAATAGGGGAAATTTGGCCTTCATTCATGCTTGCACCCGGAAACTCCGCTAGCGACTCTACAAATACCCTCCAGTCGGGTTTTGGATAGTCTCCCATGAAGATGTTGGGACGATAGCCTATGACCAAACTTGCGTAGGGTAAGTCTCCCAACTGATCATCTGCCTCTTCAAAGTAATACTGATAGCCGCCACCTACCCAGGCGTACCAGGTTCGGGAAGCATATCCGGTAGAGATCGCTCCATGAATGGAGTTGCTTACGTTGATGCCTCCCCTTGTATCCTCAGTAGGTGTAGAAACACTTAATATTGCTGTAGATTCAAATCTTTTCCCCACGCCAAATGCATTGGAAAAAAACCGATACCAGACCGAAGCTTCAATATCTCCATTGGCCGGCATGTTGCTGTTTCCCCTTGTCCTTGGCGAATCTGAAAGCCGGTTGATCATTGTCGGTGTGGTGATGTTTAACTGTAGGTCTTCTGTAACACCATAAGACCAAATATACCTGAGCATGAAAGACTGATCATCTTTAGTGGCCAGACTCATGGCAGCAGCATTAAAATCTACTCCTCCCTTGGCTAAGGTTGGCGTTTGTAGTCCGTAGAGTGGCCCATGTCCTTGAGCGTAGGTTTTTAAAAGTGCCATCATGGCAACTATTATAATTATTATCGTTTGTTTCATCTTTACTTTCTAAATCCCTAAAAATTGTTGAAGTGGAAGCAGCAAGTAAGCAGAGAATAAGCCAAGCACGTAAAGCCCAAAGGATATCCATAAAATAATTTTACTCCACCGGGCGGCAGTATCACAGGGTGTTTCATTACCGAATTCGTCTATTTCACATACCTGGTTGCTCTTTCGGCCGTAAAACAGCCAAAAGTTGAAACCGATCAAAATACCGGCTACCAGAAATGTCCACTCCTTATACTTGCTCAACCATATCAGTGCAGGAAAATCTGATACCAACCCAGCTACAACGGCCCCCATACCCACAGCTACGAGCAATGAAGGCAAGGCACAGCACAACAAGGTAGATACCGAAGTAAACAAGGATGCTATGCTTACGAAATCCTGCTTCAGAGATTTTAAGACTCTCATATTATGCCGCCATCTTAGCACAACTTTCCGCGCAAGCTTCACACTTTTCTGCACACTGCTTGCACACTTCACTGTCAAATTTGCCGCACTCTTCTGCACAAGCTTTACACAGATCGGCACAAATGGCGCAAATCCTGTTTGCATAATCCGACTGGGAAGCCAGCATTTGGATACAGGCGGTACAAAGGGCAATACAATCCAGACAAAGCTGATGGCATTTTTTCATATCGGGTTCACCCATATGCTGGTCCAGACAGATGCGCGCAGCGGTTATGCATTCGTTGCAATTGTCAATACATTGTAGAATTTTGTTGTTCAATGGTTTCATAACTTTGTTGGTATAAAAGCTTTCCCTGCAGGCACGGCTACAGAGAAAATTTTATGAATAAGCCGTGCCTTATTGTTTTATCCCTGGCCGATACCGGCTTTGATCAGTTCTTCTTTGGTTATACCCTGATCCTGGCAACAGTCCAGCAATTTGCCATTGACTGCTATGGCCGGCACTTTTTTTATCCCGTAAGATTCCAGTTGACTTAAGCAGGTTTTATCCTCACATTGCTTTACCAGATCATAGACTGTTATTTCACATTGATCACAGGCTAAGTCTTTTACCATACTGACCACCGGATCACAAACTGGGCAATTAGCCGTAAATATTTCTACTTGACGTTTCATATTTTCCTCCTTTTGAATTGTTCTGTAAAATGATTTGAGATTCTTTCCGGATAAGAACAATTCAAAGGTAAGCTGAGGGAGGGGGTGGTCGCCAAGAGGCGATGACTACAAAATTTGATTTATTTTTCTTGAGATAAGAAAAATGACGATGAAAAATGGAGATTTTACCGGATCATACTAAGTGGAAATCCGACACTTGCAATACAGAGACACGGCTTATGAGCCGCTTTTTTCATTTGCATTGCCTATTCGTTCCTTTAGCTCTGCTATTTCCTTCATTTTTTGAGTAAGGCTATCCAACTCCAGGTGGGGAAACTGCTGGCGGATAAATTCTATACGATCTTCATTACCGCAATTTCCTGGGCAGGCTTCAACGGTTTCTGAAATCTTAATGGCAAGAGCTTTCCGGTAAGCTTCATCCAATAATAAATAATGGGCTTTGTCCAACCCTTTTTGTGCTGCTTTGAACTGTAGTAAAATTTTTTCCGGATCTTTTCCTTCATCCAGCATTTTTATCAAGCCATCCACCTGGCCTTTGATGCTCTGCAAGCGTGTCTTTATATCTTTTGTTAGGTCTTTGGGTATCATATTTTTTCACATTTCATTAAAGCTACGTTTCTTCACGGGGTGGTGAACAACGAATTGATAATGTTTTTTTAATTTCACTTAAACCATAGACCCGATATCCGACCCCATAGAGGGATAGGAATAGACCATGTTCCTTATATCGGCAACTTTTAGTTTAGCCCGAATAGCCATCGCAAAAAGGTTGATCATTTCTTCCGCATGAGGGCCGATGATATGAGCGCCTAAAATGTGGCCATCTTTATCCGAAATCACTTTGTAGGCATAAGTGGATTCATTAATCCGTTTGGCATTATACCAGTTGGAGGCAGAAGCACTTTTCACCTGATGTTCTTTCCCTGACCCTTTCGCTTGCTCTTCAGTCATACCCACAGCAGCCAGTGTAGGTAAGGTGAATACTGCACTTGGCATTTCGGAGTAATCTGGTTTTTTGCTATTGCCCCGAATGATATTGGCCGCCACAGCATGACCTTCCATTACGGCTACAGGCGTGAGGTTTAGCCCATTGCTATCAGCTGCATCACCTGCTGCATAAACTGCAGGGTTACTCTCACTTTGGAGGTATTCATTCACTTCAATTCCCTTTTTACTGTAATTGACGTTGGCCTTTTCAAGATTCAATCCATCTAGTTCAGGAACTCTTCCAGCAGCATTTACCACAAGATTGGTCTTATATGTCTCTGTGCTATTCGGAGATTTGGTGATGACTTTGAATTGATCGTCATCTTCTTCAATGCCTATTACTTCGGTTTCAAGATGTAAATCAATACCTAATTCTTTGGTGGCCTTGACAAGATGTTCTACGATATCCTCATCAAAATTTTCCAATGGACGATCACCACGATGGAAGATAGTAATCTTACTGCCCGCCCGAACAGCCAGGTGGGCAAACTCCATCGCAATATAGCCGCCACCGATAAAAGTGATATGGTTAGGAAGCTTTTCCAGGTTTAGAAAATTGGTACTGTCAATCGGTAAATCTCCACCGGTAATACCAAGCCTCACTGGTCTGGCACCTGTGGCAATCACGATTTTACCACCTTCCAGTAGATCATTCCCAATGCGGACAATGTTTTCTGACTCGAAGCTGGCTGCTCCATGGTACATCTCCACACCTGTCTTTTCATATCCTTTCTCAACGCCTTTGGGCATTTTAGAAACAAAGTCGTTTTTATAAGCCATTAAGTCTTCCCAATTGATCGAAATATCCCCGGAGATACCTATTTCGCTCATTTTATCGGCTCGATCAATGATTTCAGCCGCTCCCACCAGAATTTTCTTAGGATCACAACCACGAAGGGCACAGGTACCCCCATAAGGTCGTGAGTCGGTGACAGCTGTTTTTAATCCTTTTTTAGCGCAT
>NZ_SMMD01000940.1 GCF_009711475.1 Fulvivirga aurantia | reverse complement strand
TGTAATTATCAATGAGTCAGAGATTTACAGAGGAGGTAGTGGGGCGAAAGAAAAGCAGAATTAGTCTCTTATGAGCTGATTTTTTAAATTGACGATGTAGTTTTTTAAAGCTTCTTGCCAGGTAGTATCAGCATCCCATTTGGTACCAAGAAATACGTTTTCTGAATATATATGCTTAACGTAAAACTTATAGACCGGTGCGTTTATATCAATCGATTTAACTTTCGACTCAGCCTTTGTTTCACCTACCACTTCCGTAATGTAGTCGGTTTCTGTATCGGTGATCGGGTATTCTAAAATCTGCTTTACGTTTTTTGCAGAAGTGTGTACATAATAGAGTACATATTGATGGCCTTCATCTCTCAGGTCCTTTTCAGGTAATGTTGGGTCTACTATTACATAATCGTAAGGGTAATCAGCCATTATTTGATTTATTGCTGCGGTATCTGCGAATGCAGGAATAGCCAAAGTTTCTGACGAAAAGTTTACATCAAAATACTCACCGCGCCTGGCTTCAATAACTTTAGCCATACTGCCATATATCGGTACACCAATAATCAGCAAATTTTTTCTGTCTTGCTTAGAGCTGGCTGCTTTCAAATAAATATCATGACCCATTCTTTCTAAATCATCACCTTCAATTTTCCATGCATCCTGCCCCGCAACGATTAGGTTTTCTTTATTGGTAATCTTGGTAAGCGCCACACGATATTGGCCATTTGCTTCGGTCACAAATGCTACATTTTCAAGCTGTCTCTCATCAAACTTTTTCACAAAGGCACTCACTGCTTCAGGGCCACTAAAAATATCATTGATGTGATAATAGGCTACAGCATCTATCCCGGCTTTTTGAAATCCCGGCTGAATAATCTCTGCAGGCTTTTTCCAGTCGCCACGAACGGTCAATCCATTACGCATTTGATCAGGAACGCTCACTAGTACAAGCGTTTTACTGGCTAAAATCCCTTTTGGTAGCTCTGCTGTATAGTTCAGGTTATCCAGCGTTTCTAAAATATTTACACCTCGTTGTGCGAGTGTGAGCGTACAGAATGATAGTAAAAAAATAGTGAGGATAAATCTCATGGTTGCTCTTATTTGGCAAAAAGTTGTGTTTTGTCTTTAAACGCTTTAAACTCAAGGGCATTGCCGCTAGGGTCTAGAAAAAACATGGTGGCTTGCTCACCCACCTCACCCTTGAACCTGACATACGGTTCTATTACAAATTCAATGCCTTCATCCTTGAGCTTTTGAGCGAGCGATTCCCAAGCGTCCCATTCAAGGACTACACCAAAATGCTTGACTGGTACCTGATGCCCATCGACCTCGTTTGTCGGACCTTTTCCAGACTCACCCGGGCTTAAATGCGCAACGAGTTGGTGTCCAAAAAAATTAAAATCAATCCACTGGTCAGAGCTTCGGCCTTTGGAGCATCCCAAGATTTGAGAATAAAAGTGATCGGCTTCTTGTAAGTTATCTACTGGAAAAGCCAGGTGAAATGGAGATAGCATAGGTTTAAATTTCAATGATCAAGAATCAAAAAACAAATGTTACTCAGGGATTCCTATAAACAAACCATCTGCGCGGCATTCGATAGGAAATGTTTGAAGGTCCTGGGTTCTGTTTTGGCACTCAGTGCCACTTTTGATATTAAAACGGTAGTTGTGCCAGGGGCAGATAATTTCTCCTAAAT
The DNA here is from genome assembly GCF_009711475.1 of Fulvivirga aurantia. Lineage (GTDB taxonomy): Bacteria > Bacteroidota > Bacteroidia > Cytophagales > Cyclobacteriaceae > Fulvivirga > Fulvivirga aurantia. The sequence continues at coordinate 23,296 of NZ_SMMD01000940.1, read as the reverse complement.
AGTTGATAGATCCTTTACTTAAAGATTCTCCATTGTGCGGGCAGGCATCGGCTGTTGCAAAGATTTTATCGTCAAAACGTGCCAGTGCAATTCTTCTTTGTCCTAAAAGCAGCAATTTGACACCCTTATCAGGAATAGTGTTTAAAGCAGATTCTTTCGATTCAAATACTTTAAACCACTTCATTTAAGATAGCTTTTGAAAACTCTTCTTCTTTTCTTCCAGCTTACTTGGTCTTGTAAATACCATGGCGTAAGCTTCTTTAAACGACTTAGATTTTTTTACATCTTTAAAGATGTCAATCCACTCGTGAAAACAAAGGTAAATTGGGTTATAAGAGTTTACTGGTGTTGTAATACCATAATCAGCCTGCTCTTCTTCTGGTTGAAAAGTACCAAACATCCTGTCCCAAATAATGAAAGTGGAGCCATAGTTTTTGTCTAAGTACTTTTCATTTCTGGCGTGATGCACCCTGTGATGCGATGGTGTAGTAAATATATACTCGATGGGTCTAGGCAGCTTTCTGATGTACTCTGTATGAATCCAAAACTGATATAAAACTGCCACCTGATGGGCAATAAAGAAAACTACCGGGTGAAAACCTGCTAATACCACAGGGATAAAGAAAATGATTTTGATGTGCTGTGTCCAGCCGAGTCTGAAAGATACAGACCAATTATACTTGGCTGAGTTGTGATGGGTAACGTGTGTTGCCCACCAAAAACGATTTTCGTGAGCAATACGATGAGCCCAATAACGCCAAAAATCCAGCCATATAAGGCACAAAACATACGACCACCAGGTATGTGGAATTGACCAGGGTATCAGGTTATAGAAAAAAAGGATGATTCCAAAAGTGACAATCTTAATTGCTGCACTTATCCCTACATTGACCAATCCTATAGTAGTGGCAGCAAATGTATCTTTGGCATCATAATATGATTTCTTTTCGCGGTAAGAAAAATACCACTCAGCGGCTACTAAAATGAACATAATTGGAGCGGCATAGAGGATTATGTTTGGTAAATCCATATTTAATACCTGCTCTACGGTCAGCTTTTCTTTCGTCATTTTCGATCAACAAGTTGAGGCGTGAAATTACCCAATATTGGGCTTAAAAGATAATACACTCGTGCTTAATTATGCACATGTAATATAGTCCAAACGAGCTGTTAACAAGCTGCACGATAATAAGTTCAGCAATTTCTCATTATCTCTGATAGGTTTTGAGAGGAGGTTTATCATTCTGTATTTCTTCGTATATTTCGTTTAAACCGATAAACCATCTAAAAAATGAAAAAGATTTTACTATTTATTTTGATAATGTGCCCTCTGCTTGCTCTAGCGCAGAGCAACCTTACTGATAAGGCCAACAAGATGGCTGAGGATGTTGAAGAAAAGGTGATTGAGTGGCGCAGGCATTTTCATCAAAATCCGGAATTATCTAACCGAGAGTTTGAAACAGCAAAGAAAATTGCAGCACATCTTGAATCTCTGGGTATCGAAGTGCAGACGGGAGCGGCTAAGACAGGCGTTGTGGGTATCCTAAAAGGAGGTAAACCGGGGCCAGTTGTAGCGCTTAGAGCAGACATTGATGCCTTACCAGTAACCGAAAGAACACCAGTGCCATTTGCTTCTACAGTTGTAACAGAATACAATGGAGTAAAAACAGGGGTGATGCATGCTTGCGGTCATGATACGCACATCGCCATATTAATGGGAGCGGCAGAAGTACTTTCTAAAATGAAAAAAGACCTAAACGGAACCGTTAAATTTATTTTTCAACCAGCGGAAGAAGGGGCACCTCCGGGAGAAGAAGGAGGAGCTGAGCTAATGGTGAAAGAAGGAGTTTTGAAAAACCCGGATGTTGATGTTGCGTTTGGTTTGCACATCGCGGCTGGTTCACCCGTAGGCACACTTAATTATAAACCGGGTGGTATCATGGCAGCATCAGATCGTTTTGTGATAAAGGTGAAAGGAAAACAAGCGCATGGCTCAACACCCTGGGCCAGTGTAGACCCAATCGTGACAGCCGCTCAAATAATCAATGGCTTACAAACCATAGTAAGTAGGCAAACTGAGCTGACTAAAGAGGCAGCGGTTATTTCAGTGGGCATGATACAGGGAGGTGTCAGAAATAACATCATCCCGGAAGAGGTTGAAATGATTGGCACCATTCGCACCTTAGATACAGAGATGCAAAAGATCATTCATGAAAAGATAAAAACCGTAGCTACCAATATTGCAGAAAGTATGGGGGCAGAGGCCGAGGTTGATATTCAGATTGGATACCCTGTTACCTACAATGACCCCGAACTCACGCAAAACATGGAAGCTACTATGAAGCGCGTTGCAGGAGAAGAAAATGTGAACATTATAAATGCGATTACGGGAGCGGAAGATTTTTCATTCTTTCAGAAAGAAGTACCAGGCTTTTACTTTTTCCTTGGTGGTAAACCACTAGATCAGGGTTCAGACGGACCAAAGCTCGGAGGACATCATACTCCCGACTTTTATATCGATGAAAGTGGTATGCTATTAGGTGTAAAAGCTATGCTTAACCTAACTTTGGACTACATGACCATGAATAAATAGCCAGGTAGTAAGAAAAGTTTATGCTAAAAATACATAGGGAGCCCTTTATTCAGGAAATCAGAGAAGATTGGATCTTGGATAAAGGGCTTCAGCTTTTTATTAAAAGGGAAGATGTCATCCACCCACAGGTATCGGGCAATAAGTGGAGAAAACTTAAATACAACCTTTTAGAAGCCAGAAATCAAGGCAAAAGTACATTACTCACATTTGGTGGCGCTTACTCTAATCATATTTATGCTACCGCAGCAGCAGCCGCAGCAGCCGGTTATCAATCAATCGGAATTATCCGTGGTGAAGAATTGGCCGACAAACCCCTCAATCAGACGCTCAGGTTTGCTGTAGAAACATGTGGTATGCGGCTTCACTTCGTAACTCGCGAAGCGTATAGAAAAAAGAATGAAGCCGATTATATCAATAAACTGACAGAAAAATTTGGCTCATTTTATCTTATTCCTGAAGGTGGTACCAATGCCTTGGCCATTAAGGGAGCTCAGGAAATCGTAGATGAAAAAACAAAAGAATTTGACGTACTGGCACTTTCTGTAGGTACTGGTGGAACTGTAAGTGGTGTAATTTCAGCAGCCGCCACTACCCAACACGTTATTGGTTTTTCTGCCCTTAAAGGCGATTTTTTAATTGATGAAGTAAAACAGTTACTGGAAGATAACTGTAAGGGACGATTTACTAATTGGGAAATTGAAACAAATTATCACTTTGGTGGATACGCAAAGCATACAGAGGTTTTGGTTGACTTTATCAAAAACTTTGAAGACAAACACCACATACCAATTGAACCAATCTACACGGGTAAGATGCTTTTTGGTCTTTTTGACAAAATAAAGCAAGATCATTTCCCTCCCAGGACAAAGGTTCTTGCCATTCACACAGGAGGCCTTCAGGGCAAAAAAATCAGGGATTAATATTAAATGTGCGTATTTTAGCGGCTTAATTTTTAAGTATGATCCGTCTATTTCTACTCCTTTGCTTTCTTTCATGTTCTATTGTTGCTCAAGCCACCCATTTACGTGCCGGTAGTATCGCATATGAGCGCTTGAATACCTTAACCTACAGAATAACAATTAACGTGTATACTGACACTGGCTCTGAAGTGAGGTTAGGATACGGATATCTTGATTTTGGAGATGGGGGTGATCCTATACTTCTTTCTCAAATTGAAAACACAGACAGACCAGATTTAGGGGACGAAGTAGCTACAGCAAGCTTTACAATAGAACACACTTATCCTGCTTACGGCAGCTATCTCATAGGTTATGTAGAGCCAAACAGAAATGAATCAGTCCTGAATATTGACAATTCTGTTGAAACTACTTTTTATACAGAAACGGAATTAATTATTGACGAGCACACACCTTTCGACCACTCTTCAAGTGCTTTGCTATCGCTGCCAATATTTAAGCATAATTATAACGATGATTTGAGTTTTTCACTTGCAGCTAATGATATAAACGACTACAAACTTAGATATCAATTAGTTGCTCCGAAGAGAGATTGAGGATTCTTCGTGGGTTATGATTGGGTTGAAGGTGTAAAAGTAGACAGCATTTCTGGTCTGATGACCTGGAGTAAGGAAGGGATAGCAGCAAGTGCCATGTTGGGAGAATATGGATTTGCTGTGAAAGTAAGTCAATATCAAGAAATCAATGGTATTTATGAGTACAGAGGCTTTTTTCTTTACGATTTTCAAGTTGTACTGCAGGACTTCCCTGGGCGTATTGACATAGAAAATACCAGACAAACTCCCAGAAGCTTTGAGTTACTACCAGCTGCTTCTGACTCCATTAGTTTAAGTTTTACTTCCGAAAAAGACTTTTCCGTTGAGGTATTTACAAACATGCCTGACTCAACGATCTCTTACGAGGTCTTTGGAACAAGCTTTGAAAAGCAGCTTAAGATGGAGCTAAGAAGTAATGCTGAAATAGCCAGATTAAACCCTTACACGGTATCGATTCGTACCAATGACAGCACTTACGTAAAAGACTATAATTTTCTTGTATATACGACCGAATTATTTGAGCCAACTATTGATTTAGTGACCGCTCTCGAACCAACGTTTAGTAAACCGGAGTCATTGCTTATTTATCCCAACCCAACACAAAGTGAGGTTCATATAGAAACGAAAGGTGAAGTCAATTTTAGAATTTACGACATTAACGGTCAAACTGTAAAAACGGGAGAGACTTCTGATGTAATAAATGTTGAGAACCTCATTGACGGCCTATATTATATACAAGTAAATGAGAAAATATATAGGTTTTTGAAAGACTAAATCACTTTCTCTTTACACTAGCCAACCAACTGCCTAGCCTTCTACGGTTAGGCTTTTCTACAACCAGGCCTGTTTCGCTGGCACTTTTAACTGATTCTACAGTGTAAAATGCTGTTGGGATTTCTTCAGAAATTTTTTGTTTTAGCCCGGGTAGCGCCTCACGCTTAAGCACTGTAAAAAGTATTTTCTCTTCTCCATGATCACTTTCACCTGAAATAATACTGTACTTAAATTTGTGCTTGTTTAAGTAGGTTACTATACTATCAATATCTTCAGAAGAGATAATCCTGACAACTACTTTTCCCAGTGCTAGCTTTTCTTCTATACGCATACCCACGTAAATACCAGCGGCAAACCCGGCAGGGTAAGCAATGTATGAATAAATGTTGTCTAGGTGTTTAAATATCTGTCCGATAGCCAAAAGCCATACCAATGATTCTAAAAAGCCTAGAATAGTAGCAATTCCTTTTCTGCCTGTCATTACAAAAATAATGCGGACCGTATTGATAGAAACATCTATAATTCGAGCGAAAAATATTAGAAGGGGAAGAACAACAATGGCAAAAAGATCACTGCTGATCCCTAGCCCGGCAAAGAAAAACTCCATAATTGGCAAAAAACAATAATTTCAAAAATGTTACTATAGAGTTGACGCGAGTATCTTAGGAAGTCACTAAAAAAGTTGAAAAAGTTTTGAAAAATTTACACGTTCCTTACCCAAATAGCTCAGCAAATACCTCACTGATTTTACCAGCCATGTGAATATTGATATCAAACTTAGCGGGGTCGACTCCTTTCATTCCATATTTAGAAACATAGATATCAGTAAAGCCTAGCTTTTGTGCTTCAGAGATTCTGTTTTCTATGCGATTTACAGCCCTTAGTTCTCCACCAAGCCCCACTTCTGCTGCAAAGCAACTTTTATCTGAAATAGGTATCTCTTCCAATGAAGAAATAATCGAACAACATATGGCCAAATCTATAGCCGGGTCTTCCACCTTAATACCTCCTGCCATATTGAGAAAGACATCTTGCAAGCCTAGCCTAAAGCCGCCTCGTTTTTCCAGCACTGCGAGTAGCATGTTGAGCCTACGATTATCAAAACCGGTGGAGGTTCTTTGTGGGGTTCCATAAGCCGCAGTGCTAACCAGTGATTGTATCTCAATGAGTAATGGGCGATTTCCTTCTATGGTCGCCCCAATGGTAACACCACTTAAGTCTGCTTCTTTCTGAGAGATGAGAATTTCTGACGGGTTGCTCACTTCACGCAGGCCGGTACTGATCATCTCGTAAATACCGAGTTCAGAAGTTGACCCAAAACGGTTTTTGGTGGTTCTTAATATTCTATAGGTATGGTGTTGATCGCCTTCAAACTGCAACACGGTGTCAACCATATGCTCTAAAACTTTTGGCCCGGCAATGGTGCCATCTTTAGTAATATGGCCTACTAAAAACACAGGAGTTGAGGTTTCTTTGGCAAACTTAATTAGCTCAGCGGTGCATTGCTTTACTTGAGATACACTTGCGGCTGCAGACTCAATTTTATCAGAATGCAGCGTCTGTATTGAGTCAACAACCAATACATTGGGCTGTAAATTTTCGATATGCTTGAAGATGTGGCTTGTAGAAGTTTCTGATAGCACAAAACAAGACTCAGGCATTTGTGTGCTCATGCGATCAGCTCTCATTTTTATTTGCTGTTCGCTTTCCTCACCCGACACATACAATACTTTTTGATTTACCGAAAGCGCCACTTGTAGCATTAGTGTGGATTTGCCAATTCCGGGTTCTCCGGCAATTAATACCACCGACCCAGGTACAATTCCACCACCTAAAACACGGTTTAGTTCATTGTCTTTGGCATTGAAGCGCGCCTCTTTTTCTGCTTTTATATTACCGATAGGCTTAGGCTGTGCTTTAGATCTTCCCGCTCCGTTTGATCGCCATTCGTTTTTATTTTCAGCAGCAGATGATTTTTGAGTGAGCTCTTCTACAAAAGAATTCCATTCGTTGCATGAAGGGCACTTGCCCAGCCACTTGGCTGATTCGTAACCGCAATTTTGACAGAAGTAAGTGGTTTTGGTTTTTGCCATACATTTTCAAATATAGCCATAGTATAACTTTAGATTAATATCTATCTTGCTTTGATGAAAAACTTTGTTGTAGGGCTACTGCTGTTTGTTCTTTTCAGCTGCTCAAGTTCTAAGATTGAAATGTTTCCAGACTCCAAAATTTCGTATTCATCCGGAGATGAAATTTTGATCACTCGTCTTGAAGGTATTAAAACCTACTATGCCAATGATTTTTATCAAAATGCGGTGAAGGTTTTCTCAGCTCACCCTAGTCTCAAAATAGTAGACGAAAGTGACATGATCTACAAATTTAAGACGGCCGGACTGGAATTGCCTGGGTATGACAATTACAACAAGGAAGTTTTGAAGGAAATGAAAGAAAAATTTGGCCTTGACTTTATTTTAACCAGTAAACTTTTGAGCATGGTGACAGAAATCAATGACTTTCCAACCCGCCAGGCTGAAATAGAATTAAAGCTTTACGACCTTACAGCAGGAATACCTACTGTGGTGATGAAAATAAAAACCACTATGCCACCAGCTGCTTATACTGATGGACAGGGTACAGTTTACGCTGCCAATGTCAACTCATCGATCTCTGCGGCTGACAAAGCCTATACCAAAGCCATAAAAAAATATTATAAGGCATTTAAGTGTTGTTTCTGAGGCTGCCAAACCTTGCGTGACTGGGTTTGTTAAAGATTTGTGCATAAAAATACATCCTTACTTTTTTATACTGCTTTTCTGTTTTTATCGGTCATTTTAATAAAACCATGTAAGGCGCAGCGCACGTCACTCACCGGCAATTGGGGTGGTGTACGCGATAGCCTGAAAGAAAAAGGAATTGAATTTGGCGCTGTGTACAGTGCCATGCCTGTTTATAATTTTAGAGGAGGTATTAAGCAGGGTTTTAGATACATCGACAATGTCGATATCACAGCCAATCTCGACCTGGAAACACTCTTTGGTTTGAAAAACACAAGTTTATTTTTATATGGCCTGGGCAATAATGGAGGTTATGCCACAGAGCTGGTAGGTGATATACAGACTGTCAGCAACATCGAAGCCTACCCAACCTGGAAGTTGTTTGAAGCCTGGATTCAAAAAAACTTTTTTAATAACGATATTTCTATTCTTGCCGGCCTGTATGATATAAACTCAGAGTTTGACGTAGTAAAACCGGGCTTATTATTTGTTCACAGTTCTTATGGAATGGGGGCAGAGTTTGCCCAAACCGGGCTCAACGGGCCTTCAACTTTTCCTTATACTTCTTTGGCCTTAAGAGTTTCTGCAAATATAAAGGAAAGAGCCAATGTAAAATTCGCGGTGTTAGACGCAGTTCCAGGAAAGCTTGATCAACCTGGCGGCACTCACATAAAACTGAGCAAGGAGGAGGGTGCCTTATTGGTCGGTCAGCTAAATATAAATCTGGGAAGCGATGTATTGATATTTAACAATGACAAGTCCAGAAAGGCAGGTAGTATTAGAAGGCGAGCCATTGGCAGAGGTTTTGAAAGCCCTAATTTTAATCAAATAATTATAGGCGGGTGGCGCTACACGGCAGATTTTGAGTCGCTAAATGGGGAGCAAAAACGGACTGGGAACCAAGGCTTCTATATTGCTTACCAACGATATTTTTACCTAAACGCAGAACAAACCAAACACATTACCGCCTTTGTAAGATATGGCCTGGCGGCTGATGAGTTTAATCAAATAGGGAGCGCATTTTCAGGTGGTCTCGTTTCTGCTGTTCCACTGATCAGTGCTGACGATCAAATGGGTTTGGCGTTTTCTATCGCAAACAATGGCAATACTTATGAGCAAACTCAGCAGGCGGAAAACTCTCGTTACGATCAGGCCGAAACCAATATAGAGTTTACTATCAACCATCATTTAACTCCTTTTGTGGTTTTACAGCCCAGTGTACAATATGTGATAAACCCGGGAACAGCCCCTGAGCTGGATAATGCTCTCGTGCTTCTCATGTTGCTACAAATAGAATTATAAGTTAATACTTTGAATAGCATTAATAAATTGACGTTTTTTGTCCTTTTAAACCATACTTTTCAGTAATGAATAAAAAAGTACTCCTGATGATATTAGATGGCTGGGGGCTGGGCACCGACCCGGAAGTTTCTGCCATTGCAAAAGCCAATACTCCGTTTGTAGACTCACTATATACAAAGTACCCGCATAGTAAATTAGAAGCCTCGGGTATGGCTGTTGGTCTGCCCGATGGGCAAATGGGAAACTCAGAAGTTGGTCACATGAATATTGGTGCTGGTCGAGTGGTTTATCAGGATTTGGTAAAGATCAATAAGGCGTTTGAAGAAAATACGATAAAAGAAAATGAGGTCTTGATGTCTGCATTGTCCAAGGCCAAAAGCAGTAATAAAAATGTTCATCTTATTGGCCTTGTCTCAGACGGTGGTGTGCACTCGCACATCAATCATTTAAAAAGATTATGCAGCCTGGCTCATCAGGAGGGCCTGGAGAATGTCTTTATTCATGCATTTACTGACGGAAGAGATACTGATCCTAAAGGTGGAAGAGCTTATCTAAATGATGTAAGGCAGCATTGTGAGCAAACCACAGGACAAATTGCCTCAGTCGTGGGCAGGTACTATGCTATGGATAGGGATAACCGTTGGGAAAGGGTGAAGCTGGCCTATGACTTAATGGTAAATGGTATAGGCAAGGAAACCAAAGACGTACTAAGTGCAGTAGAAGAATCGTATGCTGATGGTGTAACTGATGAGTTTATAAAACCAATTTGTGCGGTTGATGGTGAAGGCAACCCGCTGGCTACAATTAAAGACGGAGATATTGTAATCTGCTTTAATTTTAGAACTGACAGAGGTCGACAAATAACTCAGGCGCTTACTCAGAAAGACTTCCACGAGCAAAATATGCATAAGCTCGATTTGCATTACATTACTATGACTAATTATGACGACTCCTTCAAAAAAGTAGATGTCATATTTAGCAAAGACAACCTCACAAATACGTTGGGGGCTGTGCTCGAGCGAGCAGGAAAGAAACAGATAAGAATAGCAGAAACAGAAAAATATCCACACGTGACATTTTTCTTCTCAGGGGGTCGAGAGGGTGAGTTTGATGGAGAGAAAAGAATTTTGTGTCCATCGCCTAAAGTGGCTACATATGACTTAAAGCCAGAGATGAGTGCTTTTGAGATAAAAGACAATATCATACCTGAGCTTAATAAAAAAGAACCAGACTTTGTGTGCTTAAACTTTGCCAACCCAGACATGGTGGGGCATACCGGTGTTTTCGATGCTGCCGTAAAAGCATGCGAAGCTGTAGATCAATGTGCAGAAGCTGTGATAAAAACTGCATTAGAAAACGACTATCTTACTATAGTAATTGCCGATCATGGTAACTCCGACATGATGATTAATCCTGACGGAACGCCAAATACAGCACACACCACTAACCTTGTGCCCTGTATTTTTGTAAGCAAAGACTTCAATAGTACCGTAAAAGATGGCAAGCTGGGAGATCTGGCGCCTACTATACTAAAGATTATGGGTATAAATATTCCTGAAGAAATGACAGGAGAGGTATTGGTATGATGAGAAAGGCGATATTCCTCTTTAGTTTGGTTTTAGTAGTGCTAGGCTGCTCTGAAAATTCAAAGCCATCAAAAAATACTGTCTATTATTTCGACATAGATAGCTTGTTACAAAAACAACATGAGTTGCTTTTAACTAGCGAGGCGAAAATTAACAAACATGCGTTTGTTGATGGAGACACCTCCACCACTACTTATCTGCCAGACAGTGCCAACTGGAAAGATGAGTTAGCGTTTTTTAAGAAAATGAACATCAATAAACCTGTTTTAAAAGATGTTTACAATACCTCTGTGGTCGATGACACGCAAAGTAATCTTAAAATAAAACAGTTTATACCTGAGGGCGAAGATACAGACGATCTCGAGGTGCAATATTTAAAGCTTTATTACCTTGAGGATTTAAATGGGCTTAAAAAAATAGAAGCACACTACAAAGAGGACAATCCTATTTACAAGTCGAGCCGCTACTTTACCATGTATTTTGATGATATAACCGGAAAAACGGCTTTGAAAAAGTTTGTAGTAAAAGGAGGGCAGAAAATGATCCTCAAAGACTCAGTTGTCTTTGAGGTATCCGGTGAAGTTGTACTTCCTTAGATTTTCATAAGGGCTTCAAAAAAGCCCATGTTATCATTCTTGTTTTTAACCACCATTAAAGGAATGGTAGCATCTAGTTTAATCATTTTTTCTGCCACACTACCCAAAAGCAGCTGAGCGATACCAGACCTTCCTTTAGAACTCATAATTACCAGGTCAGCACTGTGTTTTGTGGCGATTTCATAGGCTCTTTCTGCAGGACTTTCTTCTTTATCTAAAGAGAGTTCTAAGGTAATGCTGCTTTCGTCTATATCTTTTCTCTTTAAAAACTGTATAGCGTCTTCATGGGCATGCTCTTTCATAATTTCGGCAAACTCTTCATAAGACTTACCAAGACTATGATAACCCCAAGGTACTGTATAGGTATTTTGAAGGATCAATTGTGAAGAAGTGGCCTTTTTGAACTCAAGAGCCATTTCTAATGCTAAATTAGAGTTTCTTGAAAAGTCTACCGGGATGACTATTTTGTCGATCTTTGGTTGTGAGTTTTCTGGCACAAAAAGTACAGAGCAATGTGCCACTCTGGCCAGCTTACCAGGTAAAACACCCTGACCTCTCAGTTGCAGCTTTCTGCCGACCATAATGAGGTCTATCTCTTTGATATCAGACCAGCGCATAATCTGGTCTGCCGGATTACCTTCTTTTATTTCTATTTGATAGTCGCAAGCGGCTTTAAATTGGGCATCTATTTTTTTTGTTAAATCATTTCTTAAGGATTCATCTAGAGGCGCCAATAAATCGGGATATTTTTCACTCACACGCTCAGGCAGCTCTAAAGATTTGGCCACATGAAAAAAGTAGACCTTCTCAGTAGCTAGTATTTCTGCCATATTAGCGGCATACGCAATAAGCATTTCATCTAATTCGGAAAGATCTAAGGCGACAAGAATTCTTTTTATGCTGTACATAGAAGTGCAATTTTGAGAGTTCTAATTTAAAGAAAATCTTTTTTGTGAGGGCATAAAAAGGCGCTGATTATAACAATTGATTGGTGTTAAGACTTTATATCAATAAATTTGCATCTTGTTTCTCCAAAGAGATAATTTTAATGGCTAAGAATCGAGGCAGAGCACCACTGAGTGAGGAAGAAAAGCGCAAGCTCAATAAATCTAATTTCAAAAAACTTTTAGGCATTTTTAGTTATACACTACCTTACAAAGGAGTGTTTATAGTAGGAATGATTTGTCTCGTGTTTAGCAGCACTACACTGTTGGCGTTTCCATTCTTTGCAGGAAAGCTTTTAGACATTGCAACAGGCAAAAACTGGCAGTTAGATATAGCAGGGCAATCTTATACCATAGACTCCATCAATAATGTAGCACTTATACTCATTGGCATCTTACTGGTGCAAAGTATATTTTCCTTTTTTAGGGTATACCTATTTGCCCAGGTAAGTGAAAAATCAATGGCTGATGTGCGTGGCTCTGTGTATAGCAAGATGCTTACTTTACCCGTAAAGTTTTTTGACAGTAGAAGAGTAGGTGAGCTTATCAGCCGCATAACATCAGATGTGTCTATGCTTCAAGATACGTTTTCAATCACACTTGCGGAGCTCTTTAGGCAAACAGCTACTTTATTAATTGGCACATTAGTAATTTTCATCATTGCTCCTAAGCTTACCGTTTTTATGTTGGGCACTTTCCCCATCATGGTGATCACAGCGCTGATTTTTGGAAGATTTATAAAAAAGCTCTCCAAAAAAACACAAGATAAGCTGGCAGATGCTAATGTGATAGTGGAGGAAACCTTGCAATCCATCAATGTAGTAAAGGCTTTTACCAACGAATTAAGAGAAGCAGCAAGATATAAAACCACCCTGCGAGAGGTAGTGGATACAGCCCTTAAGGCAGCTACATTTAGAGGAGCTCTTATTTCATTTATCATTTTCGTGTTGTTTGGCGGTATTGTCGGTATCATCTGGTATGGTGCTTCACTAGTACAGAGCGGAGATCTTACAATTGGTGACTTAGTTTCTTTTGTAATTTATACTTCATTTATAGGCGGGTCAATTGCTGGCCTCGGCAATATTTACGGCCAGGTACAACGAGCAATCGGAGCTAGTGAAAGAGTACTTGAGATTGTACACGAGGAGGCTGAACCAGTTAGTGATGAGAGTAAAAATGAAAAATTAGAAGGAGCCATTACTTTTAGCAATGTAGACTTTTCTTACCCGACCAGAAAAGAAGTTCAGGTTATTGATAAACTAGACCTTAACATTAACCCTGGAGATAAAATAGCACTGGTAGGGCCGAGTGGCGCAGGAAAATCAACAGTCATCCAGCTACTTATGCGCTTTTATGAGGCAGATGGTGGCGTTATTACAGTAGATGGTAAAGATGTAAAAGACTATAACCTTTCAAACTATAGAGATAATGTAGGTATTGTGCCTCAGGAGGTAATTCTGTTTGGCGGTACAATTAAAGAAAACATTGCTTATGCAAAGCCCAACGCTTCTGAAGAGGAAATTGTAGAAGCTGCCAGAAAGGCTAATGCTTTAAAGTTTATTGAGTCGTTTCCAGACAAATTCGAAACAGTTGTAGGTGAACGAGGTATTAAATTATCAGGTGGGCAGAGACAACGCATTGCTATTGCGAGAGCAATTTTAAAAGACCCGGCTATTCTCATACTTGATGAGGCGACTAGTTCTTTAGATGCAGAATCTGAAGTGCTCGTGCAAGAAGCACTTGATGAACTCATGAAGGAGCGTACTACACTTATAATTGCACATAGATTGGCTACGGTAAGAAAAGCCGATAAGATTTTTGTTATTAAAGGAGGTAGTATCATAGAGTCGGGGTCACATGAGGAACTTTCGGTGCAGGAAGATGGGTTATACAGCCATTTATTGAAACTTCAATTTCAATTATCGTAAATTAGTCATATGCAGCTACCAAACACTCTGAGAAAATTTCAGCTTAAATCTACACCCTGTAGAACAGAGGTGCTTCAGTTGTTTTTTGATAATGACCACGCACTCTCTAATGCTTTTATAGAAAAAAATATCAGCTCATCTTTCGATAGGGTTACGGTATACAGAACACTTAAAAGTTTTGAAGAGAAAGGCCTCATACATAAAGTCCTGGACGATAATGGCATAACTAAATATGCGCTATGTCAAGATTGCTCAACACACCACCATCACCATGAGCATGTACATTTTAAATGTGAGACTTGCGGCCAAACAACTTGTATAGAATCTGTGGATATACCCGAGGTAAAACTCCCCAAAGGCTATAAAGTGAAGGAAAGAAACCTGCTCATACAAGGGGTCTGCGAACAGTGTATATGACCCTTATTCAATCGTTTGCATTAATCAATTCAATTAATCTTTCGGCTTAAAATTAAATTTGTAATTTTACCAGAATGTAGTTGGCAATAATTTTGATATATTAGGAGATTATTGTTGGTATCGTATTCAAATTTATTGTCTACAGCACAGTTTTAGTAATCTCGAATGTTTCTTTTTACACTATTCGAAAATCAGGGAGAAGGGTGGCTCTTTGCCTTATTTGGGGCGATTATCTTCCTGTTTCTTATAATTGACCTGGGCGTATTCAATAAAAAGGCCCACAAGGTATCAACCAAGTCGGCATTTTTTCAGTCGATCTTTTGGGTCGCCATATCTGTAGCTTTCGGTTACTTGATTTACCTATACGATGGTGGTACTCAGGCATCATTAGAATACTTCTCGGCTTACCTTACGGAATATGCCCTCTCTGTAGACAACATATTTGTAATACTCTTAATCCTAAGATACTTCAAAGTAGAAGATGAGCATTATCACAATATCCTTTTCTGGGGTATTCTCGGTGCTTTAGTTTTTAGAGCGATTTTTATTTTCGTAGGTGCTTTACTCATCAGTAAATTTTACTGGATACTTTATATTTTCGGTGTTTTTCTGGTTTACTCTGGTATTAAAATATTTTTCGAAGGAGAAGAAGAAGAAATTGACCCGGGTAAAAATCCTTTACTTAAATGGTCTAGAAAGCATCTTAAAATAACCAAAAGTAATTTTGGGGGTAAGTTTATCGTAAGAAGAAACGGAAAACTATTATTTACACCACTGTTTCTTGTTATTATATTAGTTGAGACTACCGACTTGATTTTTGCTGTTGATTCGATACCAGCAGCGTTTGCAATTACTACCAACGAATTTTTAATCTATACTTCAAATATTTTCGCAGTATTAGGGTTGAGAGCAAAGTTCTTTTTACTGGCTGGTATCATTGATAAGTTTCACTTGTTACAAAAAGGCCTATCGTTTATCCTCATATTCATCGGAGCAAAAATGCTGCTTGAGATATTTGAGATACATGTACCTATCACACTGTCCTTTACTGTGATTATAGCGACACTCACTGGCTCGATCGTATTTTCATTGATCTTCCCAAAGAAAGAAGCGGTTGATCCAAAACCGGAAAATTAAGCTTGCATTTCGTTTAAGGCAGCAAATGCCTCTTTAGGGTATACCTTAATCATATATTCGTAGGTAAGAAACTGATCTGGTAGAGATATTAAACTAAAGGCCGGTATACCTCTGAGAATTTTAATGAGGTGTTGTCTTATTACTTCCTTTTCACCAGTGTTAAGTGTCTGAGCATTTCCTTTTATGATTAAAGAAGAAAGCTCTCGATCTGCCTTCATTTCATTAAACAGGCGATTTCTGTATTTTACAGTAAACGTAGATATCCTTTCCAGATACTCCTGACTCAACTCTTCGTAGTCCTTTTTATCTTGGAGCACTTCCAGATGAACCCAATTCTCCAATACGAAACCTTCCACAGCTATCATGCTTTTTTCAAGGTCTTCGCTAGAAAAGCCTAAAGAATTAGAAAATTCCTTTAAGAAGATAAGCTCGGTTTCATCAACTTTTTTGTCAGACCAAATGGTGAGAATACTTAACTCTAAAAAGAACTTTCTAAGTACCCATGGGTCTGCGGTGTCGATGGGTATGTCCTGAATGCCGAGACCATGCTCAAAATACTCATGTGCAACGCGCTTCTTCTCAGTAGGCATGCCAGAGCTTTCTATAAAGTGGCCAAATAGCGATCGCTCCTCATCGGCAATATTCTTATTGGCATGAGCAGCTGCGGCCATTACCTTAACAGCATTGTAACTTAGCTCGTCCTTCTCGCCTTTAAAGAAATCCTGCAGGACCTTGTCAGGTCGTGTATAAGTCCACTGACCAAACACATAGATGTCTAAGAACAGTTGACTTCTATGGAAAAACCGCAGCCAAAAATTGCTTTTATCATCTACAGCCATATTGGCCCGTTTCTCTAAAATGCGCTCAGCGACTATCAGTGTGTCTTTCTTTTTACCCAGCCAATTGGTAGAGCTGATGGAAATATCGGTATATACGCTCTCGTAAAAAGAGCACATCATTTCCAATGTATTCTGCATGAGCTGTGAGAAGGCCTCAACATCAGCAGATTTTTCGCTGTATAGCTCTGCCACGTTGATAAGGCTATTTACCAGAAGTACCTTTACCTTATCCTTGTCCGACCAGTCGGTAGTGTCTACAGAGTCTAGTGTTGTGACTGCATAGCCGTACATGATGCCTGTTGGCTGCACTATTCCATAAAACGACTGTTCAGGATCCTGACCGGGATACTCCTTTTTTGAATCTTTGTCGCTTTCAAACTGTCTTTTTCTATACTCCAGAAAATCTGACAACCAACCTTTTTTAGACGGATTCATTGTGAAAATTTAGTGTAAAATGTCCATATATCCGAGGTTTAAATGATGTCTTCTGGTATTTCAACACCTTCAGAAGCACATTTAGCCTGATATAATGTCATAAATTTTTTAGTGAATTTACCTGTTTCGCCTTCACCTATTTGTCTGCCATCTATGGTCAAAACAGGTGTAAGTTCACCCATTGAGCCGGTAACAAAGGCTTCATCAGCGGCATACATTTCGGCAATAGTAAGCATTTTTTCTTCAATAGGTATGTCATTAGCCCTGGCAAGTAAAATTACATTTCTGCGAGTGATGCCTGGCAAACAACTATCGGCAAATGGAGTATAGGTAACACCGTTTTTTACGAAGAATATATTGGTGGCATTGGTTTCAGATACAAAGCCATTGATATCGAGCATTACCGCGTCATCAACACCGGCCAGGTTAGCTTCTATTTTTGCTAGAATATTATTGATGAGATTATTATGATGAATTTTGGAGTCAACGCATTGAGGAGAGTTTCTTCTTATAGAGGAGGTAATGAGTTTTATACCACTGGCATTATAAACAGGCTTTTTCCATTCTGCTAAAATAATAAGTGTTGGGCCAGACTGGTTGAAGTGTGGACTCATACCGGAAGTAGTTTTTTCTCCTCTGGTAAGTGTAAGCCTCATGTGCGCCTCATCATACATCTTATTGGCATTGAGTGTTCGAAATATTTCCTTTCTTACACTATCCCTGGAAGGGATCTGTGCAAATGCCATGGCTTTTGCCGAGTCCATCAGTCTATCGAGGTGCTCCTCGAGCATAAATACTTTCTTATTATACACCCTTATGCCCTCCCAGACAGCATCACCACCCTGCACTACACTATCAAACACGGAAACTTTGGCATCTTCTCTTTTATGTAATATGCCATTTATATTGATGAGTATATCAGCATTTCTCTCATCTGGTAATTGTACTTTTTCGCTCATAAACTTATGGTTTTAGGCTGCGTTCGTATAAAAATTGATAATAAGGTAAGCATTCGTTTAATAACGGCTCCAATGATGCAGGAAACGAAGCCTTTTTTTTCTGATAAGCCCTAAATCCAGTTGATTTATGCACATTGTGATACCAATATTTGGCCCACGAGCCGTCCTCTTTTCTCGCACCAGCCTGCCACGATAGCATCGAGTTATAAAATGGTATGTCCAGGCTTTCGCAAACCTTGCCTAGTATTCCTTCCGGATTTTCAAGTAGATGTCTGGCATCTATTATTATGGGCTCTTGCTTTAGATTAATTATGCGTTTGTAGAGATCTACCTGTTTGTCGAGTGCGGTATCGCGTAAAATTGGGTTGGGAAGTTGCTGCGATAGAGAAGGTAGCATTTCTCGTGGGTTCCTTATCAGGAAAATATTAGAAAAGCGGTGTAGAAAGTTATGGTCCAGGTTTAGGAAGTGATGCCCCATGCTTTTTAGAAATAGCACCGGCTTATCACTGGAGTAGCTTAAAAGATTTTGAATTACCTTATTTCCATCATTCTCCTGCTCGGTAAGTGTCTGTTGTTTACCGGGGTGGTCAGCACCTGACTGAACGAGATAATGTGCATACAGTGGCTCATCGATTATTTCCGTATCGGGACGATTGCCAAAAGAATACATAAGTGCCGTAGACACATTTCTAGGGCCAGACCATAGACAAATAATCTTCATGGCCTTAATCTATAAAATTGCCTTGCCTAATCAAACTACAAAAGTCAGATATAGGCTACCAGTCGTCAGATTCTATTTTAAATCTTTACTCAGATGATTGGCGAGATGCTCCAGTATGTCTCCTATGTGGTCTGGGTTGTGAATTGAATCGGTGTGCATGAGTGCTACGAGACCGATGGCCTCACCTTTACTATTGAGCACTCTTTTGCCTAAATAACTTTGTACATTGAGTTCTTTAAGCTCTTCATCTTTAGGAAATAAAGATTGAATATTTGTTGGGTAAAAACAGGCATTTCTATGCACAATATTTTCACATGGCGTATGACGCAAGTCGTATACCAATGGATCGAGCGTAGATCCGTTAGCGTAAAATACCTCAGTTTCAACCTTACTTTGGCCAGATATGAGCTTACCAATTATGACATACGCAACATTGAAGTTATCTGCTAAAAATGCCGCAATGCTTTCATAATAATTATTTTTGCCCTGAATTTTGGCCAAAAGTTTATCCACCTGCTCGGTAGTGATTGTGCCTGTTTCTGCCATTTATAAGGTTAAGGTTTGTTTCAAATATTTTAAGATGTTATCTGTAACAGCCAGCTCATATAAATGTTTTTCCCAATCGGCTCCAAATAATGCTTTTGCAAAACTCATTTCGAAAAAGAGTAGCTTATAATGGTCGTATTGTATAACTCTTTTGCTGGAGGTGCGCAAGACTAGCGCTAGGGTGCCTTCTTCAACATTAAAGCTAGTAATGACCACGTCTTCTATACGTGTCACGTTTTTTCCAAAGTCATATCCATTAGATACGGCCCTGGCAATCACAGCTGTTAAAATGTCTTTATCTGAACGCATACTTTTCAGCCTTAAGCCGATCGATTAAATTTTGACCGGGGGTGAAGGTAACAAATTTTTTCATCTTCAACTCACTAGTCACTAACACGAAAAGACAACTTATATATTGTATGAAAATATAGATTGCAATCCTTTCGCATAATGGATATCTTCAGATCAAGAAATGTAACATGGGGAGAACACTTTCGAAGCTAGGTTTTGCCACTATGCTGTTTATTATCAGCATGGTGATCGGTACTGTAGGTTATAAATCTGTGGAGGGATATACTACGCTTGACGCATTATATATGTCCATAATTACCTTTAGTACAGTTGGTTTTGGTGAGATAGGAGCCCTGAGCGATAGCGGAAAGCTATTTACAATTTTATATATCACACTCAATTTGGGTATATTAGCTTATACCGTGTCAGTGCTATCTTCTATACTGTTTGAAGGTGAGCTCCGAAAGGTCCTAAGAAAGTATATTATTACCCGAGAAGTGAGAAAACTCAAAGATCATATCATAATCTGTGGTTTTGGAAGTAATGGTGAAAAAGCGGCAGAGGAATTGAAGCAAGAGGGCAAGCCGTTTATAATTATTGAGCAAGAAGCTAACGCCCTGGAAGTGGCTGCTCAAAAAAAGTATAATATTATACCTGGCAATGCTACTGCTGATGAAACGCTACTCGAGGCCGGACTTGAAAGAGCAAGTACCGTCATTAGCACTCTCTCCAGTGATGCAGATAATGTTTTCATTACGCTTACAGCCAAACAAATAAAGCCTGACGTAAAGGTAATAGCCAGAGCATCTGAGCCAAGCTCCGAGAAAAAATTGTTGCGAGCTGGAGCTTCTCATGTGGTAATGCCCGACAGGCTGGGTGGTATGCACATGGCTAACCTTGTGACCAAGCCTAACGTTGTACAATTTCTTGAAATGATGAATGGCGTAGGTGAGGCCAGCCTGGACATGCAGGAAGTGGCACAAGGGGCGCTGAAGCCGGAATTTCAAAATAAAACACTTGGAGAGCTAGACATCCGGAACAAAACGGGTGCAACTATTATTGCCTTTAAAGATGAGCACAAAGGATTTATCTTCAATGCTAAATCGCGAGCTCAGGTAAATAAAGGCGATGTTTTAATTGTGCTGGGCACAAAGGAAACATTGCGTGATTTTAACGAAAGCTTTCTCGCTAAAAGCCAAGCTTAGAACCTTTCCAACCTTTTGTTTCTACTTCTTTTACAGTATCCATTACCTTATCGGTAAGTGATTTTTTGTATTTGGCCAGGTTATCACTGATTTGGTCATCAAACGCACCAATAATTTCTGCTGCTAAAATTCCGGCATTTTTTGCGCCATCGAGGGCGACTGTAGCTACTGGTATGCCCCCGGGCATTTGCAGAATAGATAAAACAGAGTCCCACCCATCAATTGAATTGCTCGATTTTACCGGCACTCCAATCACAGGAAGCGTAGTAAGTGAAGCTACCATGCCTGGTAAATGTGCAGCACCACCAGCCCCTGCTATTATTGCTTTTAGGCCTTTATCTTTAGCCTGCTCGGCATACTCAATCATACGATGGGGCGTACGGTGGGCAGAAACAATGGTAAGCTCATAAGCCACACCCAATTCATCCAATATATCGGCAGCTTCTTTCATTACTGGCAGGTCAGATTTACTGCCCATGATAATACCCACTTTTGCTTCACTCATAATTTATGCGATTACTTTTAAGGTTTGTTTTACAAAATCAGCCTTCTTTTTAAGGCTATCTATGTCTTCATCTACGATGGTAACATGACCCATTTTTCTAAAAGGCTTCGTCATCTTTTTTCCATATAGGTGCACATGGGCCCCTTTGGTGGCAAGCACTTTTTCCAATCCCTGATATTTAGCTTCTCCCGAGTACTTATCCTCACCCAGCAAATTTACCATGGCAGATGGTTTGAGAATGGAAGTATCGCCCAAAGGTAGGTTGAAAATTGCTCTGAGATGTTGCTCGTATTGAGAGGTATAATTACCTTCTATCGTTTGGTGCCCACTATTGTGTGGTCGTGGCGCCACTTCATTGACTAATATGTCATCTTTTTGTGTGATAAACATTTCCACAGCTAATAAGCCCACCATGTCTAGTTTTATTATCACACTTTCTGCTATTTGACGAGCTTTTGCTGCTATTTTTTCACTTATTTCTGCGGGAGAGAAAAGGTATTCCACAAGGTTAGCTTCCGGATGGAAAACCAGCTCTACAGCAGGGAAAGCTTTTACTTCGCCTTTGGCGTTTCTAGAAACTATAACAGCTATTTCTTTTTTAAAATCAATCAGCCGCTCCAACAATCCGGGCTTATCAAATGCTTTGTGTACATCTCCCTCATTTCTGAGAATTTGCACACCACGCCCATCGTAGCCCTCTTTACCCAGCTTGTTTACAGCAGGCAAAAAATCAAGGTTAGCTTCTACTTCTGCCCGATTTTGAGTAAGCACAAACTCAGCAGTAGGAATATCATGGTCTTTATAAAATTGCTTCTGCACCCGTTTATCCTGTATAAGCTCAATAACTTCAGGCTGTGGATAAACAGTTACTCCCTCCTCATCACGAAGATCTTTAAGGGCTTTTGTATTTACATTTTCTATCTCAATAGTGATGAGATCAAGGTCTCGACCAAAATGATAAATGGTATCATAATCTCTAAGGTCTCCGGAAACGAATGACTTGGCCAAATGGCAACAAGGCGCTTCAGGGTTAGGGTCTATGATATGTACGTCAATATTCAGGTCTGTTGCCGACTGAATAAGCATACGACCAAGCTGGCCGCCTCCTAGTACACCAAACGCTAAAGACTGAATTGATTTTGACATGCCGTTAATTATTTAAGTATTTCAACTTTATTAATCAAATCTCCTGCTTCCATGCTATGGACTACGTCCATCCCTTCTTCAACTTCGGCAAAGATAGTATATCTCCCATCTAAATGTGGTGTTGGAGAATGAGTAATAAACCATTGGGTGCCCTCAGTATCTTTACCAGCCGAGGCCATACCCACGCTACCTGTTTCATATCTTATGTTAGCAAGCTCACTTCTTATACTGTAGTTTTCTCCACCATAGCCATCTCCTCGGTTGCAGCCACCTTGGATCACAAAGTTTGGCACTACCCTATGAAAGTTCTTATTATCGAAATAGCCTTCTTCAGCCAGTGAATAGAAGTTTGCCACGGAACCCGGAGCCTCGTTTACCAGAAGCTTGAGCCTAATATCACCTTTTGAAGTGCTCACTTTTACTAGCTGATCGGCAGGTATTTTTTTGATCAGCTCCCAATCTATAGGATTGTTAAAGTCATTTTTTGTGGCAGGCATTTCTTCCTTACCTTCAAAAAGGGCTATCGTGTTATTTAGCACCTGCAGCGCTTCATTGTCTTTAGGTAATGAAAGACTGTTTTTGGCATCGTATAGGAATTGGAAGTCTTCATATTCATCAGCAAAATTATACTGAGGATTGCTCAATACACCTGAGACAATGGCCACAATGGCAATGTCTTTGGTTTGGATGAGTTGCTTAAATACATCAGAAAAAGCCTCTTTTAATTCGTTAGGAAAACTTTCCCGGGCCCTTAATGAAACAAGGGCCATGGTTCCCGCAGTAGATACTGCCTTATGTTCGGCATCAAAAGTTTGCGTAATGATATACTGATAGTTTGGTAAATAGCTTGCCAAAGCTTCTAATAAGCCAGCCTTGTAGTAAGGGTTTTTGGCACTGTCGTAAGTGGCTTTAATATTTTCACTAAAGGCCTCCTTATTTTCAGCAACTGAAAGTGCAGCGCCTAATAGTAAGGCCTTCACGCGATGGTTTTCAGTTTTCTGCGCATAAGTGGTGATTTCCTCAGCATTTTGAGCGTTTCTTTTTATTAGCTCAGCAGCTGTAATAGCAACATTTACATTATC
>NZ_SMMD01000489.1 GCF_009711475.1 Fulvivirga aurantia | reverse complement strand
ATTAGGCATAAAAAAACCCCTTATCGTTATGATAAGGGGTTTATAATAAAGTCTGGCAACGACCTACTCTCCCACATCTTACTGCAGTACCATCGGCGCTGGTGGGCTTAACTTCTCTGTTCGGAATGGGAAGAGGTGGACCCCACCGCTATAGTCACCATAAAATCTGCTAAACACTCTTTTTGTTTAGACTAATATCTTTGACATGTGTAGTGAAAAAATTACGAGTGCCTTGCGGCACTAGGAAAGCTTACGGGTAATTAGTACTGCTCAGCTTTGACATCTCTGTCTTTACACTTGCAGCCTATCAACGTCATCATCTATAACGTCCCTTATAAAGAAGTCTCATCTTGAGGTGGGTTTCGCGCTTAGATGCTTTCAGCGCTTATCCCTTCCCAACATAGCTACCCGGCGGTGCAGCTGGCACCACAACCGGTACACCAGAGGTTGGTCCATCCCGGTCCTCTCGTACTAAGGACAGATCCTCTCAAACTTCTTACGCCCACAACAGATAGGGACCGAACTGTCTCACGACGTTCTGAACCCAGCTCGCGTGCCACTTTAATGGGCGAACAGCCCAACCCTTGGGACCTTCTCCAGCCCCAGGATGTGACGAGCCGACATCGAGGTGCCAAACCTCCCCGTCGATGTGAGCTCTTGGGGGAGATCAGCCTGTTATCCCCAGAGTACCTTTTATCCTTTGAGCGATGGCCCTTCCATGCGGAACCACCGGATCACTATACCCGACTTTCGTCCCTGATCGACTTGTTGGTCTCACAGTCAAGCTCCCTTATGCTATTGCGCTCTTCGCACGGTTACCAAGCGTGCTGAGGGAACCTTTGGAAGCCTCCGTTACTCTTTTGGAGGCGACCACCCCAGTCAAACTACCCACCAAACAATGTCTCCCTGGGTAGGGATTAGGCATCACGTAAATAAAGGGTGGTATTTCAACAACGACTCCACAACCCCTGGCGAGGCTGCTTCAGTGTCTCCCACCTCCCTACACATTATTTACACAATGTCAATGTTAAGCTGTAGTAAAGGTTCATGGGGTCTTTCCGTCCCGTTGCGGGTACGCGGCATCTTCACCGCGACTACAATTTCACCGAGCTCGTGGCCGAGACAGTATCCAGATCGTTGCACCATTCGTGCAGGTCGGAACTTACCCGACAAGGAATTTCGCTACCTTAGGACCGTTATAGTTACGGCCGCCGTTTACTGGGGCTTCAGTTCAATGCTTCTCCCGAAGGATAACATCCCCCCTTAACCTTCCAGCACCGGGCAGGTGTCAGGCCTTATACATCATCTTTCGATTTCGCAAAGCCATGTGTTTTTGCTAAACAGTCGCCTGGATCTTTTCACTGCGACCTCCTCACCGAAGTGAGGTAGGTGCCCCTTCTCCCGAAGTTACAGGGCCATTTTGCCTAGTTCCTTAGCCACGAATCACTCGAGCACCTCAGGATTCTCTCCTTGACTACCTGTGTCGGTTTGCGGTACGGGTACCATTAACATTACTTAGAAGATTTTCTTGGAAGCCTGATTAGGGCCACTATCCGCGCTCCCGAAGGATTGCGGTACTATCAGGTTCAGCTAGTCCAGCGGATTTGCCTACTGGTCTAATACCTACACCCTTTAACGTGCTATTCCGTCAGCACGCGAGCCTTTCACTTCTCCGTCTCTCCATCGCTGTTA
Source organism: Fulvivirga aurantia (assembly GCF_009711475.1). Lineage (GTDB taxonomy): Bacteria > Bacteroidota > Bacteroidia > Cytophagales > Cyclobacteriaceae > Fulvivirga > Fulvivirga aurantia. The sequence goes on along the minus strand of NZ_SMMD01000489.1, from coordinate 1,553 downwards.
ACGGTAGTATGGGAATATTAACCCATGGTCCATCGACTACCCCCTTCGGGTTCGCCTTAGGTCCCGACTAACCCTGATCCGATTAGCGTTGATCAGGAAACCTTAGTCTATCGGTGGGCGGGTTTCTCACCCGCCTTATCGTTACTTATGCCTACATTTGCTTTTCTATCCGCTCCACCATGGCTTACGCCATAACTTCACTGCTGATAGAATGCTCCCCTACCCAGTATAAATACTGCCAAAGCTTCGGTGGTATACTTAATGCCCGATTATCATCGATGCTCTGTCGCTCGACCAGTGAGCTGTTACGCACTCTTTAAATGAGTGGCTGCTTCCAAGCCAACATCCTGGCTGTCTCGGCAACTGAACTACCTTAGTTCAACTTAGTATACACTTGGGGACCTTAGCTGTTGGTCCGGGTTCTTTCCCTTTCGGACATGGACCTTAGCACCCATGCCCTCACTGCAGAGTAAATCTGATAGCATTCGGAGTTCATCAGGATTTGGTAGGATGTGACTCCCCCTAGTCCTATTGGTAGCTCTACCTCTATCAGAATAACCTCCACGCTGCTCCTAAAAGCATTTCGGGGAGTACGAGCTATTTCTCAGTTTGATTGGCCTTTCACCCCTACCCACAACTCATCCAAAGACTTTTCAACGTCTACTGGTTCGGTCCTCCAGATCGTGTTACCGATCCTTCAACCTGGTCATGGGTAGATCACAAAGTTTCGCGTCTACCCCCACTGACTTAAGCGCCCTATTCAGACTCGCTTTCGCTCCGGCTCCATGGCTTTAACCACTTAACCTTGCCAGTGAGGAGTAACTCGTAGGCTCATTATGCAAAAGGCACGCTGTCACAGCACGAAGCTGCTCCAACCGCTTGTAAGCGTATGGTTTCAGGTACTATTTCACCCCCTTATTCAGGGTACTTTTCACCTTTCCCTCACGGTACTTGTTCACTATCGGTCTCTCAGGAGTATTTAGCCTTACCGGATGGTGCCGGTAGATTCAAACGGGATTTCTCCTGTCCCGCCTTACTCAGGATCCTGCTGTCATTAATAAGGTTACTCTTACAGGACTTTCACCTTCTTTGGTTTACCTTCCCAGGTAATTCAGATTCTATTATCAATGAACTTTGCAGTCCTACAACCCCCATCATGCCGTAACATAATGGGTTTGGGCTTGTCCCCGTTCGCTCGCCGCTACTAAGGGAATCACTATTGTTTTCTCTTCCTCCGGGTACTTAGATGTTTCAGTTCTCCGGGTTAGCTCCATGCAAGCATGGTGACTAGTCTTCAACTAGCCGGGTTGTCCCATTCGGAAATCTGCGGATTAACTCGTATTTGCCAATCCCCGCAGCTTATCGCAGCTTATCACGTCCTTCATCGCCTCTGAGAGCCTAGGCATCCTCCATACGCCCTTATCTACTTTCTCTAGTTCTGTAAATAAGTTATGTAACTTAATTTAATTTGTATGTTGGTGTTGTATATTGCTATACAACTCCTACCTATGTGTCTCGTAATTCTTTCACAACATGTCAATGAACTTTTTAAT
>NZ_SMMD01000832.1 GCF_009711475.1 Fulvivirga aurantia | reverse complement strand
TTTGATAGCCACCTTGAGGTGAAAGCAAAAATGCTCGAGTCGCTCACTAAAATCTATAGCGATTACAACGCCAATCTTTTCAAAGCCTATAAATCTTCAATGGGCTTCTTTAACCTTGCACAGCTTTACAAAAAGTAGATTAAGCAACAGGCTGCAATCGATTTAGATTTATTAAATGTTTTATTACGGTCTATTTAGCGAAGTCAGGCCTATTCTTTAAATTTGCACTCCAAATAATCCTTTTCTAATTCAAACCATAAATAAAATATGAAAATTACCGTAGTAGGTGCAGGAGCTGTAGGAGCAAGCTGTGCTGAGTACATCGCTATCAAAGACTTTGCTTCAGAAGTAGTACTTATCGATATCAAAGAAGGTTTTGCAGAAGGTAAGGCCATGGATTTGATGCAGACTGCATCACTCAACAGTTTTGATACTAAAATTACTGGTACAACCAACGATTACACAAAAACTGCTGATAGTGATATCGCGGTGATCACTTCAGGTATCCCTAGAAAACCGGGTATGACACGTGAGGAGTTGATCTCTACCAATGCTGGTATTGTAAAGCAGGTATCAGAAAATCTGATCAAGCACTCTCCAAACGTAATCATCATCGTAGTATCTAACCCAATGGATACGATGACTTACCTTGCTCACCAATCAACAGGATTGCCTAAAAACAGAATTATAGGTATGGGTGGAGCTTTAGACTCTGCCAGATTTAAGTACAGATTATCTGAGGCCCTTGAGTGCCCTGCGTCAGATGTTGATGGTATGGTAATCGGTGGACATAGCGATACAGGTATGATTCCTTTGACTCGCCTTGCTACAAGAAATAGTGTACCTGTTTCTAAATTTTTGAGTGAAGATAAGCTTAACTATGTGATGGAAGAGACCAAAGTAGGTGGTGCTACACTTACTAAATTACTTGGTACTTCTGCATGGTACGCACCGGGTGCTGCAGTATCAGCGATGGTACAGGCGATTGCTTGCGACACGAAGAAAATGTTCCCTTGCTCTTGCTTGCTAGAAGGTGAGTATGGTTTAAACGACATTTCTATTGGTGTGCCCGCTATAATCGGTAGAAACGGTATCGAAAAAATCGTTGAGATCGAACTTGATGATGCTGAAAAAGCTAAGCTAAAAGAAAGTGCTGAAGCCGTGAAGAAAACAAACGGATTGCTTTAAGCAATTACAAATCCCTATATATAAGATCCCCAATCGAAAGGTTGGGGATTTTTTTGTTTCAATGAAATTACCTTCATGTGATTTATCATATATATAAGGAATTAATTTAAACGTATAGTGTTACATGCACTTGTCTGCTTCTATTATTAGATAGCATTCGTACTAAACCTATAAGTTTATTAAGTTTACTTATTCTCTTCAAAAACTCTTGTGTAATGCAAAAAGAGCAGTTTATAGATTGCGAAAACGAACCAATTCATATTCCGGGGCAGATTCAAAGCAACGGACACCTCATAGGCCTGGATAATAAAAGTTTAAATGTACTTTACCTAAGCGATAATTTTAACGACATACTCTCGGTCGATGCAATCTTAGGAACTTCTGTAAGAGAGCTGGATCAGGCACTGAATATCTCTCCGGCCTCACTTGAAGATATACTTAAAGCCAGTAAGGCGGGTGCGACTTATGAAAACAACAATCCCTATAGAATAGTAATCGGTGAGGAGCTTTACTACCTCATAATATCTCCATCCGGTGAAGACAAAATCTTACTGGAGCTGGAAAGAATAGAGCAGAGTAAGCCAGAAGTAGACACCGAGTTACTTTTAGGTAAATCTGTTGTAGAAATCCAGAATAATAATAGCATTAACGGAATGATGCAGACGCTGGCCAACCAGATTAGAGAGGTTATTGGCTATGACCGGGTAATGGTTTACCGTTTTTGGGAAGACTGGCATGGAGAGGTAATAGCTGAGGATAAGCGCTCTGATTTAGAAGCATATCTGGGCCTTCACTATCCCGCATCTGACATACCACCCCAGGCCAGAGAATTGTATAAAAAAAATCTGACACGCATTATTAGTAATGTAAATGATGCACCTGTTGATATCCTTTCAAAATCGAAAGAACCAATAGATCTTTCTTTTGCAGAAATGCGAGCTATATCACCTGTTCATATTCAGTACCTGAAAAATATGGGTGTCACCAGTAGCTTCAGTATATCTCTTTTGAAAAATGGCGAATTATGGGGGCTTATTGCCTGCCATAATTACTCTCCGAAGCATATTGATTACATGACACGTAAGGCCGGAAAGCTGATTTCTCAGTTGTTTTCTACGGCACTGTCTTATAAAAGTGATAACGAATCGTTGGTGTTAGAAAAGAAGTATGAGCATTGTTTAGACAGCCTGAATTTACAGATGGAGCATAGGCTTGACGTGAAGATGGGACTTTTTGATAATGATGTTACGCTGCTCGATATTAACTCTGCGCACGGTGCAGCCCTGGTATTTGACGGTAAAATACATACCACGGGAAGTACACCCTCACATGATCAAATTAAAGCGCTCAGCCAATGGTTAAAATCAGAAAAACCACACAAGGTCTATAAAACATCATCGATAAGTAAGCACTACAAAGATGGTATTGATTTTAAAGATGTGGGTAGCGGTATTTTGGCAGCCGTCATTTCTCATGAATTGATGGAATATATCATTTGGTTTAAGCCTGAAAAAATAAAAGAAGTAAGCTGGGCCGGAAAGCCAGAAAAGATACTAGAGGTAGATGAAAAAGGTGTCAAAAAACTTACGCCACGAGCTTCTTTTGATGAGTGGAGAGAGACAGTAACAAACCAATCGGATTCTTGGACCAACCTTGAGGTAGAAACCGCAGATAAGCTTATTGATCAGGTGAATTACGTAATCACCAAAAAAGCCAATGAAATAAGGAAGCTCAATGAGCAGCTAAGCCGGGCTTATGATGAACTCGATACTTTTAGTTATACCATATCGCACGACCTGAAAACACCTCTGACAGCAATGATTGGTTTTTTAGATGTTTTTATGATGATGAATGAAGACATCGAGGCTTCTCAGCTAGATTACTTACAACGCGCCAAAAGAAATGCTGAGAAGATGACTGGGATGATTCAGGATATTTTAGAGTACTCAAAAATAAGAGGAGAAATTCAGGACAGTACTTCTATTGATATGACTGAATTAATCAAAGAAATAGCCAACGACCTGGAAAGTAAATACGCTGAAAAGGATGTACAAATCAGGTGTAATAGTAGTCTTATACCATTACAGGGAAATAGAGTGATGATCAATCAGGTGTTTAGCAATTTGTTGGACAATGGGATAAAATATTCAGACGGTAAAGTGCCTGAAATCGTGATTGATAGTGAAAAAAATGATAAAGAAGTAATCTATAGCATTAAAGACAATGGCATAGGGATGCAAGAGTCTGAATCAGATAAAATATTTAACCTATTCTATCGCCTGAAAGATACATCAGAAATAGAAGGCAGCGGTGTGGGATTGGCGATTGTGAAACGTATCGTTGAAAAGCATAATGGAAGAATATGGGTGAAAAGTAAGCCAAAGCACGGCACTACTTTTTATCTGGCATTTCCGAGTAGATAATCTAAGAAATTGCAGTGATGATAGATGATTTGAGAAGACAGACAAAGCACTTACACGACCGTGTAGAAGTGGCTATGCAAGCGTCAAAAATTAGTGATCAATCGCTTAGAGAAGAGGACTACAAGAAGCTTATTATTACTAATTTCATAGTTTTTGAATCACTGAAAAGTGCCTTAAAAAAAGAGGGGGATTTAGTTTACTGGTTTGTAGATCGTACTGATGATTTGCATGCTGATTTAGAACAGCTCGGCATTGACTCAACCAGTTTTAGTGATAGCTCTTTATTTGCTGAGTGGTCTTACCATAAAAAACTGGGGGCAATCTACGTACTTAACGGTTCTGCTTTGGGCGGTAGCATGATAGCACGCTACCTGAAGGAGTACGATTGGATCGAATCCAGCCACTTTTACCGCAATGACGCGGACATTATGAATTCATGGAAAAAATTTAAGGCACACCTTGAATCAAGAGAGGCTTCAAGTGCCGAGAAAGATGAGGTGATTACAGGAGCCCAGGAAACTTTTGAATATTTTGAAAAGTTGGCAAGTCAATACACCCTTCAGCATTAAAGACTTAGGAAAAAGGTTGCTCAACAATAATTAAATCAGATAGAGGCTTCACGCTTCACTCTAGCAGATGGCTAAGGCCACTTCAATACAGTTAGACCGAAGGTATTAGTAATCGTAGAACTCTTTAATCACAATTTTCTTATCTGTAATTGACTTTTTCAGTTCTTTAAGAATATAGTAGCGATGCATAAACCCTGTGAGTACCACAAGTCTCTTGCCTTCATTCATTTCAGCTATTCTTAATATATTTCTGGCCATTGTTTGATTCCGGGTATCCCAAAAATCTGCCCAAAGCTGATATCCGTCTCTATAACTGATGTCTTCACCATCAGGCTTGGTATGAAATCTATTGGCAAACTCCGGGCGGTTATTAGTAATTTTCGTAACCATCTGATATTGATAATATTGGCGCCTTTCGCAGATACTGTCGTTTTTAGCGTTGTTAAAATTATCTGGTGATTTTGCGGCTGCAACCTTTAAGGGCTCCAACAAATCCTGATAAGTTTTAAATATTTCGGCTTCTTGTGGCGTCAATAAATCTGCCTGATACAAGCTATCGACTAACCTGGTTGTTAATCGATCTGTTGGCCTCATGCCATGATTAATTCTGTAGGCATTACGTCCTTCAAACTCATAGGGTCTTAGCTGAGCGGAAGGATATTTTTCAATATATCGCTGTGAGGCAATACCTTCATTTTGCTTTGGTGGGTTTTTATGTTTGAAATCTGCGGTAAAGAAAGAAGAGTCTAATTCTCTTAAGATAAAATCTGGCTTTACTTGTTCCAAGATATTGAAAAGAGTGTCAGGGTTAAAGTTTGGCTCGGGATTGTGCAAAGTACCAATTACAATTATTTCAGTTGGTTGCTCTGATGATTGCTCCGAGTTACATGCCTGAAAGAAGATGATTGATAGACAAATCAGGAGTGAAAGTTTTTTCATGATTAGTTACTGAGTGCTTTTAGTAGGTGCTTTTAAAAAATTCTAAAAACTAAAAGTACAAAAAACTTTACTTCACTTATAAGCTACCGCTTCATGTCATCGTCTTTAAACAAAATAGAATATATCAGGTAGAAGCCCAGGAGCGCAGCGATAAGAAATAAGATGATCGCCAAACCGGGATAGCCAAAAATCGTCCAGCTCGTGGGGATTTGTATGAGTAGGGCAGCGCCAATGATCATCGCGGCAATGATAATACCTACCGTGATGCGGTTGGCCACTTTATGTAGTGTGTCTGTCAGCCTTACTTCATCGATAGCATCGATCTTAAGTTTAAATTCATTTTCAGCCAGATGCTTAAGGATTTTGTTAAATCTTTCCGGTAATGATTCTGCCAGCTTTTTAACTTCTAAGAGTACATCTAAAAAGTTTTCTGATTTAAGCTCTTTTATCGCCTTAGCTCTCATCAACTTATTCACGCTTTTTTTAATAGCGGCATTGATGTCGTAATGAGGTGCCAATATCATTACGATCTGATCGAGATTGAGCAATATTTTACCGAGTATGTTTAGACCTACAGGGATATGAATGCGATTTTGAGCAGCTATACGATTCATATGAATCACCAGGCGACCAGTCTTCATGTCTTTAGCCGTGGCATTCTGGCTTGCCAGTATTACACGCACCACTTCTTTCTTAAATGCATGTAAATCCGCTTCAGTCTCATCGTACTTACTAATTTCTAAAAGTATATCTACAATCCGGTCGCTATCATATTTGCTTAGCGCTATCATAAGCTGCATGACTTGCTCTTGCATCTCTTTAGTAAACCTCGCAACCATACCCAGGTCTATTAGCGCAATTTTATTGTCGGGTAGCATGTATACATTGCCCGGGTGCGGGTCTGCATGTACAAAGCCGTCTATGATAATTTGTTTGACATACCCCTCGACCAGGTCGTCTACGAGCGGGGTCATGTCTTCTTCCAATAATTTTAAAGGACTTGTTTTAGTGATCTTTCTGCCTTCTATAAACTCCATGGTAAGCACCTGCGAACTGCAATAATCTGGTATTGGAGCTGGTACATAAAGGTGTTCAAACCCCTTCAGATTATTTCTTAAAGTAGAAAGGTTATGTGCTTCGCTGGTGTAGTTGAGCTCTTGAATAAGAATGTACTTAAGCTCATCTATTACCTCTGCTACATTGTACTTCCGGGCCTCATCAGAATGTTCTGCGGCCCAATTGGCCATTTCGGTGAGCGTTTCCAGGTCGGCCAAAAACTTATCCTTAATCCCCGGCTTTTGTATTTTAACGGCCACCTCAACCCCGGAATGAAGCCTGGCTTTGTGCACCTGACCGATAGAGGCACATGCCATTGGCTTTGGGTCGAATAAATCAAATGCTTTTGATATTCTAACCCCAATTTCTTGCTCAAATACAGCCTCTATATCTTCAAATGGGATTGATTCTACATTGTCCTGAAGCTCTGAGAGCGCCTCTAAATAGGCATTTGGCAATAAATCTGGCCGGGTTGATAATAACTGACCCAATTTTACATAGGTAGGCCCCATGTCTTTGAGGTCGTTTGCAAACTCCTCAGGGCTTTGGTCAAACTCTTCAGTGGTTTCCTCATTACTGTCGTTATTTATACTTTGCTCTGTGTGATTTACCACATCACTATTCCAGTATTTGATAAGGAATAGAAAGAATTTGCGATAGCGTTCAAGTTTCTCAGGTAATATCGACATGTTATTGTTGTGTTGTAATTACTATAACAAGTCATGCGCAGAATGTTCCGTGCTGTGAAATTCAAAAGAATTGAAAATAAAAATCCCCAGTGGATTAAGCCGGGGATTAAGATATAGACAACGTAATCTTTTATTTTAAAAGGCGCTCCTTACCAGGCCACCTTCTGCCCGTACATTTGAACCATTGATAACAGCCGCTTTTGTGCTACATAAGAATGTAACCACGTGGCACCATCATTTGTAATTAATTTTTGACAGCGATGAATTATCTGATTAAAGGAGTAACAGTAGTTATTGTACTTGTGATGCTACTCATAACCATTCCATTTGGAGTTTATAAAGGAGCCAGAAGGTAGAAGTACTGAGCGGTATTTTACCCGTCTATACTCTTGCTATTCATCGATTTTACAGCTCGCTCTATACCTGAAGGTGTTAATGGAAACATAGTGATGAGCTGCTGTATAACCTGGTTGGTGTAGGTATGTGGCCAGTATTTAAGCGGCTCCGGATTGAGCCATACGCATTTCTTAAACTTTTGTGCAATGGCCTTTAGACTGGCAATACTTACAGAATTAAGTTCATAAGGAGCCATGGCAGCATCACCAATAAAGAAAACACGGTACGATTTATTATGCATTAGCACCTTCTCGATCGGTATGGCTTTGGTTCTGCTTTCATCGATAAACACACGATCATAAATGGTGTTGTGGAAATAGTAAACCTCAAGATCATGCGCAAAGCGTGTTCTCATTTTTCTAAAGAGATTTTGCACACTTTTAATGTAAGGCGCCATTGAGTAGCCACCATTGTCGATGAGGACGATAACTTTTAGCTCTTCGTATTTTTCGCTGGATAGTTCGGGTATAAACAACCCACCACGCTTCAATCCTGATTTAATCGTCCGTGGCACATCTAATTTTTCTATGGCACCTTCTTCAATTACACCTTTGATAGAAGCTAAAGCGGCATCTACATTATCGTCATTAAGCAAAGCATCTCTATCGATAGGGAAGTAATTTTTGTCACCCATAACTTTGCGGGCCAGTTTGCCACCTCCCTGACCGCCAACTCTTATACCGTTTTTGGCAGCTCCACCATGGCCGTAAGGAGAAATCCCGCCCGTACCAATCCAGTGGCTACCTCCACCATGCTGTGTTTGCTGTTGTTGGCGCACCTTTTCCATGCGTTCCAGCAGTTCTTCTAAAGAAAGGTCGCTGTAGTCGGCCATTTTGTCGAGCACTCGCTCAGCAGGAGTACCATTATTGCTTATATCGTCTTTATCCTCTAGATCGGGATCATCTTTGTCCCACAACTCTTTGCCTGAGATCACCTCTTTGATGTCGTAACTTGTTAGGTGTACCTGATCGAGAAAGGTATTTACTAATTCTTCATCAGTCAGGTCACGATCAGCTTCATCTAAAAACTGTGTTTTCCATTGGGCAAAAGTTTCTGAGCGCAGAATGGCGTCTTCCAACGTCTGACCGGGTTGAATGGGTACATGCAAAAAATATTCGTAATATGCCTTCGTAAACGGGCCTATATCTGATGGCTCTTTCACAATAATTCCCTTTAAGACATTATAAATATCTCCCAGTGTTTTAATCAAACCTTTCTGCATGGCTTTTCTCAGCAAGAGTAGCGTGCGTACATCTGCTTTTAAGCCGTGAGCCCGGAATTTTTCTGGTAGGGAACTTAGCATATCAATTAAGTTGACTTCCAAATGAACCATTATCAACACCAATTAGTCGGTTGACACGCTCCATATCAGTTTGTGTTTTTATCAGGGCTCCAATACCTTCAAGCCCTTTTATCTTTTCAATAGCCTCTTTTGGCGCAATATCACTCATGTACTTCAACCAATTGAGAATCTCACGGGTCGTTGGTGCTCGCTCCAGTCCCAATCTTCTCAAGTGATAGAAAACATCTAAAGCGACTTTCACTACCTGCTCTTCGATTCCGGGATGGTGTTTTTCAATGATCTTGCTCATTACATCCTTTTGGGGAAAATCGATATAATGATAGATGCATCTCCCTTTAAAAGCCGTTGGTAGCTCCTGCTCACGGTTAGAGGTGATCACGATCGCGGGCATTTCTTCTTCCGAAACTTCTATCACTTCACCAGACTCAGGCATGATAAATTTCCTATGACTAAGCGCATACAGCAAGTCATTAGGAAACTCGCGAGGTGCTTTGTCTATCTCATCGATCAGCAGTACTGAGTTTGGCTTGCTGTAAGCAACAGCCGCAGGGCCTTTTACTACGTAATCTCCCAGCGACTCCGGATTTCGATCGCCTGTTGTAAGCTTGCTGTCGAGACCTTTTTCTTCCCTTTGCGCATTGAGAATTTCTATTTGAGAATCACGCAGGTATTTTACGTGATCAAATCTCGCGACAAATTGCTCTACATTACTTTTAGAACCTACAGGATAAACTTCTAAGTCGAGGCCACGGTCTTTGGCATAGTTGATCGGTAGCTCGGTTTTACCGGTACCGGGCTCGCCTTCTATCAAAAGGGGCATGCCCAAAGTGCGTGCCATATGAAAAGCCTGTGCGAGGGCCGGGTCGCATAAATATTTGTCTGATCCTGTCCAATGAGATGTTTCTGCCATAGTAATTACAAACTTGTTGAGGCGATTTTAGTTCATTTTAAACCACAAAGTTGGCAGAAGTGTCTGAATATATCGAGTATTTGAGCGGAAAATAAGTATCTACAATTTAGCTAGCACAGCGGACTCTTGAGTTAGTGTGGGCTGAGGACTATAAATTTTTCAGAAGGTCATTCAAACTGTCATAGAAATCATCACCCTCTCCGTTGAAAATATTATAAATCTTTCCATCAGGGCTGATTATGATTTTGGTGGGAAAAACTTCAACGGCATACATTACCGAAACATCCTTGTTAATATCGTTATCCTGATTTAGCAGATTAACCCATTTTAGGTCATGTTTATCGATGGCTTTCCTCCATTTGGCCTCTGTATCATTACACGCTATACCGATGATTTCTAACTTGTCTTTATAGTTAGCATAAATCTCCTTCATTTTAGGAAAACCGGCTATGCAAGGGGCACACCAACTTCCCCAAAAATCGAGTACAACATACTTTTTACCTTTTCCCGGAGTAAAAGAATATTCCTGGTTGTCTATT
>NZ_SMMD01000546.1 GCF_009711475.1 Fulvivirga aurantia | reverse complement strand
CTTTTTTCATTTTTTGTCTTGACACAAAAAACGAAACAAAAAAAAGTCAAGTCTGTGATGAAATAGGCTAAAATTTACTCAAAAGCCCTAAAATTCAAGAACTCATCACGCTCTGGCGTGACTCAAACAATTGAATTTTTACGGGCTCTGTCATAAATTTCTTAACGCAATTTCATCAAGGACGAGGCCAGGATTAAGGACGAGGCCAGGAGCTATAAGCAACAACATACTAGATAAATATGATAAAAGCACCGCTGACTAAGGCGGTGCTTTCTACATTGATAGGATGGTCAAAAAGTATGGCTTGAAACTAATTGCTTACTTGTCTATGACAAAAGTCATCACTGGTCGCTTGGCATGGTTTACAACATCTTCGGCAATGCTGCCGGTAAGCAAATGCGCTAAACCGGTTCTGCCGTGCGTGGCCATAGTTATCAGGTCTGCATTTAGGTAATCTGCAAAGTAAATGATGCCTTCTTCTTCACTGGCCTCATTATATACATGTACTTCATAGTTTTTTAAATTACATTTCTCAGCAAATTTGCGTAAGGCCGGAAGTGAAAGTCTGTCAGATTCGAAGTTATTTGGCGTATTAATCCTGACCAAATGAATTTTTGCATCATAAGCTTCTTGAAATTCTTTAACCACCTTTACACACTGTTCCTCACCTTCGTTTAATGCAGTGGCATAAACTATATTCTTAAAATCAAAATTGGTGGCTTTCTTATGAATTGTAAGTACAGGGCATTTGGCGTGTCTTACAACTTTTTCAGCATTAGAACCAATTAAAAACTCTTCGAAGCCGGTACTTCCTTTAGTGCCCATGACTACAAAATCGAAGTGCTCATCATTAATGTAATCTTTGATATTATGGTAAGGGTTTCCGATTCTCAGCTGTGTTTTCAAGCCGATGTTTTTGTATTTATTTTCAAGTTCTGCCAGCTCTTTTTTGGCCTTTTCAATCATTCTCACCACAAATAGTCGATCTTCCATATTTGGGAGTTCCAAATCTCCCGTATAGTGTACAGAGGTGACGGTTGTATCCTCAACCACATGAAGTACTATGACTTCGGCTTGTGACTTTTTAGCAATATTAATAGCCACTTCTATGGCATAATCGGCTTGCTCTGAAAAATCCGTGGGGACAAGTATTTTTTTCATAGTTGTAATATCAATTAAGTCTTACGAGGTTTTACTAAAGATAACGATTCTATCGATCAAATGATATGATCAAATATCTATTAGTAATTGCGCGAGATCAATGATATTAATCAGCTACAAACCGAACAATAGTCAATTATATAAGAAGGCCGATGCCAAAGAGGCATACGAATAGGAGGGTGCTGATAGCCATCTGCTTTAGAAACGGGTCAAGCTCATGACTTTCCTTTTTTGAAGCTACTGCTAAACCGTTTTTAATAAGAAGAGGTGTGACTAATAAAAACAACAGCTGCCAATAGGTCTCAAAATTTAATATGGTATATACAACAGCGGCAACAATACCTGTAAGTATGAGGAACCAATGATAGATAACAGCCTTTTCTCTACCTACTCGTACCGGTATAGAATATTTACCAGCTTTTTTGTCAGAGTCAATATCCCTGATGTTATTTACATTGAGTACGGCCACAGAAAAGAGTCCGCAGCTCATCGCAGGCAACAGCAAGTACAATTTCAGTTGTTGTGCGTAGAGGTAGTAAGAGCCCAAAACACCTACAAGACCAAAAAATATAAGCACGGATATATCTCCAAGGCCCATGTAGCCATAAGGCTTGCGACCTGCGGTATAGGCAAGAGCTGCTAAAATTGATAATAGGCCGAGTCCAAAAAAGAATAGAAAAGCTTCCCACTCAATACCAAAAGCAAGGTATAGTAAGTAAATTCCGCTTGCGAGGGTTAGTACTATAAATATAGCCATAGCCTTACGCATAGCTGCTAGTGTGATTTGTCCGGTCTGCACCATACGTTGAGGCCCTTTCCGGTCTTCACTGTCTGCACCGTTTATGGTATCGCCATAATCGTTGGCCAGGTTAGATAAGATCTGTAGCAAGATGGTTGTGAGCGCACAGAATAGAAAGATGCCTGCCTGAAAATTTCCTTCAGAGGCCGCCAAAAAACTCCCCATGCCGATACTGGCTAATGCCAGCGGCAACGTTCTCAACCTAAACGCTGTAATCCACGCTTTTGCTTTCATTACATTCTATCTGGTACGTTGGCACCTATAAGCCCCATGGCTTTCTTAATTACCTCTGCTACTTTGCCAGATAAGGCAATTCTAAACCTCAGCGCAGTCTCATCTTCTTCATTAAATATAGAAATTTCCTGATAGAAGCGGTTGTATTCTTTAGCCAGGTCGTATACGTATTGCGCTACAATATCGGGTGAGTAATTGTCGCCAGCTTCTTTGACTTTTGCCGGATAGTCTTTGAGTAAATGAATTAAGCTTAACTCAACAGGTTGCAACGTTTCAAGTTTATTAAAATCCTCTTCTTGTGGGGTAAAATTTAATTGCTCAGCTTTTCTAAGTATCGCGGCAATACGTGCGTGTGTGTATTGAATAAACGGACCTGTGTTACCCTGAAACTGAATAGATTCATTAGGATCAAAAAGCATCCGTTTTTTCGGATCTACTTTTAGTAAGAAGTACTTTAATGCTCCCAAGCCAAGCGTTTCGTATAGTTCTGCTGCTTGTTCTTTACTAAAACCATCAATTTTGCCCAACTCTTCGGTATGCTCGCGCGCTGTATCGATCATTTCATCCATCAGCTCATCTGCGTCTACCACCGTACCTTCTCTAGATTTCATTTTACCTGATGGTAAATCTACCATGCCGTACGAGAGGTGGTAGCAACCCTTGGCCCAGTCGTAGCCGAGCTTATCAAGAATCATAAACAACACCTTAAAATGATATTCCTGCTCGTTGCCCACTGTGTAAATCTGCTGTGAGATTTTTGGGTAGTCTCTATACCTTAGAATAGCTGTGCCGATATCCTGAGTCATATACACTGATGTGCCATCAGCTCTCAATAAAAGCTTCTCATCAAGCCCTTCTTCAGTGAGGTCTACCCAAACCGAACCATCATCTTTTTTAAAGAAAATCCCAGATTCAAGTCCCTTCTCGACTTCCTCTTTTCCTAATAAAAATGTCTGAGATTCATAGTAGAGTTTGTCAAAATCAACGCCCATTTGGTTGTAGGTGGCATCGAACCCTTTGTATACCCAGCCATTCATTTTCTCCCATAAGGCATAAGTATCAGGATCTTTTTTTTCCCATTTTAGCAACATTTCCTGGGCCTCTTTCATGATTGGAGCCTGCTTTTCAGCTTCAGCTTTCTCCATGCCACCCTCAACGAGCTCTGCTATTTGCTTCTTATACTCCTGGTCAAATTTTACATAATAGTCGCCTACAAGTTTATCACCTTTTTTGCCGGACGAATCAGGAGTTTCTCCCTCACCAAATTTTGTCCAGGCCACCATAGATTTACAGATATGGATGCCTCTGTCATTGATAATTTGCACTTTATGAACGGTATGTCCATTGGCCTTGAGGATCTCGGACACCGACCAACCCAGAAAGTTATTTCTCAGGTGACCCAGGTGCAATGGCTTATTGGTATTAGGAGAGGAGTACTCAACCATTACTTCTTTACCGGTAGAAGCTGACACACCATAGTTCTCAGTGGCCCAAATCTCAGCAAATAAGTTTGTCCAGGTTTTTTGGGTCAATACAATATTTAGAAAACCCTTAACAACATTATAATTTTCAACGATTTCAGATTTTTCAACCAGATAATCACCTATTGCTGCCGCGGTTTCTTCTGGCTTTTTCTTAGAAATCCGTGA
>NZ_SMMD01000647.1 GCF_009711475.1 Fulvivirga aurantia | reverse complement strand
GAGGGTACTGTGAAGTCAAGAATATTTTACGCTAGAGAATTATTAAAAAGAAAATATAAGGAGGTAAACCATGAAACATACAACTGAAGAAATTGACAAAGTAATACATGACGCTCTTAACCGCGAAGAGGCTGAGTTTTATGATCAACTAGGAGAGCAATCTCTACTGGAAATGTCACTGGGCGTATTCCAGGGGAAAAATAAAGGAATTTATATCTTAACAATTATTGTTTCGGTACTGCTTTTTGCCGGGTTTGTTTATTGTGCTATCCAGTTTTTCCAGACTGAGAATACACGAGAAATGATCATCTATGGAGCTATTGCTTTCTATTGCATTTTGAGTGTAACCGCAGTTAAACTATGGCATTGGATGCAAATGAACACCAATCAGGTGCTAAGAGAAATGAAGCGGCTGGAATTGCAGATTTCAGCTTTGGCAAGTAAGAAATAGTCAATCACGCGCTCTAAATGAAAAACCCTGCTAGTTGCGTAGCAGGGTTTATTTCAATTAATACTCGTTCAATGTATTAGATGAAAATCTTTAGAATGTCGTTACCAATGATGAATACCATCAGCGCTAGCAAGAACACCATACCTACTTTTTGAGCGTTCTCTAAGAACTTATCTGAAGGCTTTCTCCCTGATATTATCTCATAAGACAAGAACATTACGTGGCCACCATCCAGAGCTGGTATTGGCAGTAAGTTCATGAAAGCCAATACCATAGACAATAAACCTGTAAGGTTCCAAAATCTCTGCCATTGCCACTCACCTCCATAAGCTTTTGCTATACCAATCGGACCTGACAGGGACTTCATAGGGTTAAGCTCACCGCTGAACATCTTACCAAATGCTTTAATTTGTAAAAAGACAACACTAAAGGCCTGCTCAGTACCCATTCCAATTGACTCTCCGAAAGAGTAATCGACAGACTTAAAGAATCCCTCCGGATAGCCAACCATTATACCAAGTAAAGTATCTTGCTGAACAGCTGCCTGAAGATTTAACACTTCGCCATTTCTACGTACCTCAGTTGCAATTGTATCTTCTTTGTAGCTGGAAATTATATTCCTTACATCTTCATGTTTCACTACCTCTTGGCCGCCTAAACTAATAAAGATGTCATCTTCTTGTAAGCCTAATCTCTCGGCTAGCGTATTTTCGTTCATTTCTGATACAGTAACTGGTATTTTAGGTAATATGAAGTTACCTGCAGCCTCTTTATCATTTAGCTTTTCTATAAAATCTGGCGGTATTGAGATATTAACTTGCTCGCCATCTCTAAGCACTGTATAATAGGCACCGTCTCCAAAGAAGAATTCATTATCCATCACATCGGCAAAGTCTTCATAGTCTTTACCATTAATTTTGATGATTTGGTCTCCGGTTTGTAAGCCCAGCTCCTGACCAAGGTCCATGGCAATGATACCGCCATTGGCATTTACCTGGTCTTTAGAAATCACTAAATCACCATAGAAGTAAGTAAGGCAAACAAAAATCAAAATACCGGTGATTACATTTACAATTATACCCCCGAGCATCACGATAAGTCTTTGCCAGGCAGGTTTACTTCTAAATTCGTACTCTTTAGGGGGCTGAGCCATCTGCTCTTTATCCATCGACTCGTCAATCATCCCGGAGATTTTCACAAAACCTCCCAGCGGTATTAGGCTCAGATTGTATTCGGTTTCTCCATATTTGAAACCCCAAATCTTTGGTGGAAATCCTATCGAAAACTGCTCTACACGCATGCCAAACCACTTGGCAGCCAGTAAGTGACCCATCTCATGCACACCCACCAAAATTGATAGACTCAGAATAATCTGAGCCGCCATTATTAATCCTTCCATTTATTGTATTAGTTCTAAAGCTTTTATTCTAGTTTCTTTATCTGTATTTACATAGTCCTCATAGCTAGGACCATCTATAAAATCAATTTTCTCCATACATCGTTCCACAAGGACAGACATCTCCAAGAATCCTACGCGATCTTTCAAAAACTCTGCTACCACCACTTCATTTGCCGCGTTTAATATACAAGGCATATTTCCACCCTTTTTAAGGGCTTCAAAAGCTAACTCTAGATTACGAAATGTATCTGTATCTGGTTGCTCAAATGTGAGTTGTGGATAATCTATAAAATTAAATCGAGGAAAATTCGACTTCAATCGCTGAGGATAGCCCATCGCGTATTGTATTGGCAGTTTCATGTCCGGCAGCCCCATTTGTGCTTTAATAGAACCGTCTTCAAACTGCACCATCGAGTGGATAATTGATTGTGGGTGAACGATAACATCAACCTGTTCTGCTTTCAATCCAAATAGCCACTTGGCTTCTATAACTTCAAGGCCTTTGTTCATCAATGAAGCAGAGTCGATAGTGATTTTAGCCCCCATGTCCCAATTAGGATGCTTAAGTGCCTGTGCTTTGGTTACATTGGCCAGAGCTTGCCTGTCTTTTCCTCTAAATGGCCCTCCTGATGCTGTAAGAATAATTTTCTCAATAGGATTATGAAATTCTCCCACTATACACTGGAAGATCGCTGAATGCTCTGAATCAACCGGGTAGATGTTGACACCCTTTTCAGCAGCCAGTTTGGTGATTAGCTCACCTGCTACTACGAGAGTCTCTTTATTAGCTAAGGCGATACTCTTGCCTGCATTGATAGCATTGATAGTTGGTTTCAGTCCAGAGTAACCCACAAGGGCAGTAAGCACGATGTCAATCGAATCCATCTCCACCACAGAAGCCAGAGCATTGATACCCGCATACACCTTAATGTCTTTAGCGTCTAAGGCATCAAATACCTTCTGATAATGACTATCGTTGCCGATTACAACCACATTGGGTTTGTATTTGAGTGCCTGCTCTATGAGTAAATCACAATTGTTTTGCGCGGTAAGCACCTCGACTTCAAATTTATCGCTATGCTCATCTATCACCTCTAAAGCCTGAGTGCCAATAGAGCCGGTTGAGCCAAGGATTGCTATGTTTCTTTTATCAGACAATTAGTTTTTAATTTAATTCATTGTAAAAAGCCAAGATCGAAATCAAATCTTCTAGCGTTTTAGGATTTAATTTTTCCTTTTTAATAAATGATTTAACATGTGTCAGTTTATCATCCACAACTTTATCCAGAGCATCTTTTTCAACATAACTGAAAACCTTTACCTCCTTCTCCAATTGACTTTCTCTAAACTTTCGCTCATCGTACTCTATTCCCTCTTCATGAAAGCCGAATAACTCATAGCTTCTATTAGCCTTCTTTTTCTTCGATAAATATGGTATAATATTACCTCTATTATCAGCTAAATAAATCGTTTGATAAATTGTTTCTTTTCTCTCGGCCAAGTCCAACAGTCTATCATCCTCAGAGTAGTTACTATATTCATTTCCGGCCAGAAAATTTTTGTGCGAAAACTCAAATGAATGTCTTGATAAAACAGCTATGTTATCCAGTTGGTAAACCACTTCAAAATAAGTGGGGACATCTCTACCAGTGTCTCCCTGATCATAGGGCAACGAATAAAAAGTCTGATTCTCTCCCGCTTTATAAAATTCAAATGAAAGTACTTTTTCAGACGTGAAAATTTCCGGAGCTCCTCCTTGTTTTACTCTAAGTACCCCAGAAACAAAATTAAAATTAAGTTGTCCTTCAACTGTACTTCCATCTAAAAGCAAAACATTCCCTTCATACCATAAGGCGTTTTCAGTATTGAAGTTTTTAAACTGGCCCCATGTAAAGCTAACAGTGCTACATAGAAAGAGTATAAGTAAATGCTTCCGAATTTGATTTATATATGATTTGTTTTTGTTCATTAGAGCAGTACTTACATACTATATGCTTCCAAACTATCCGCAATTTTTCTATCATTTGATAACCTCGGCACCTTATTTTGTCCGCCAAGTTTACCCTGAGATTTCATGTAAGAGATAAATGCGTTTTTCTCTAAAGATCTAATTTCCAGTGTCTTTAAAATATGACCAGAAATCAAATCATCATAGTAAGAGTTTAATTTGCGAAGCTGCAAATCTAACTCTTTTTCAAAGGCTGACAAATCTTTAGGTTTTTGAGCAAAGGCTATGTACCATTCATGTAAAGGCAACCCTTCTTTGGGTGTTACCTGAGGAGCCACAGTAAACTCCACGATCTCTGTCTCAGGAAACTTCTCACAGGTATACCTCATGGCTTTTTCTACCTCCTCTCCTATCACATGCTCTCCAAAGGCAGATATAAAATGTTTTATCCTGCCGGTAACTACCAACCTGTAGGGATCCTTTGATACAAATTTAACAGTATCACCTAAAGAATAACCCCATAAACCTGCATTGCTGTTGATGATTAGGGCATAATTAACACCCACCTCGACCTGATCAACTTTAAGTCTGGTTGGGTTTTCATTAAAATATTCATCGGAGGGGATAAACTCGAAGAAAATACCTGAATTTACCAATAATAATAGGCCCTCCTCTGTTTGGGTATCTTGATACGCGATAAAACCTTCAGAAGCCGGGTAAGTCTCAATAGAGTCAATCTTTTTGCCAATAGTCTCAAACAGCTTGGCGCGATAAGGCTCAAAATTAACCCCTCCGTAAACAAAGAGTGAAAACTCAGGAAACACATCTTTTATTTTCTTACCCGTTCGCGCCTGTATCCTGTCAAAATACATTTGTACCCATGGTGGAATCCCACTAATGAGTGTCATATTTTGATCGATGGTTTCGTCTATTATATGCTCTAATTTATCTTCCCAATCTTCGATACAGTTTGTTTTGTAGCTAGGTAGTTGGTTGGTACGCAAATAACCCGGTACATGATGATTGACCATACCAGACAAACGGCCGGTATTTATGCCTGCTTTTTTATCCAACACGGGGCTACCTGATAGAAAGATCAATTTGCCATCAATAAACTTCGATTTGCCTGTTTCATGTACATAATTGAGTAATGCATTTCTTGCACTATTGATATGATTTGGCATCGACTCCTTGGTAATAGGAATGTATTTTGTACCTGAGGTGGTACCTGAGGTTTTTGCAAAGTAAGCTGGTTTGCCAGGCCATAACACATCCTCACTACCAGCAAGTATTTGATCTATGTACTTTTTCAGGCCCTCGTAATCATTGATCGGCACCTGCTTCTTATAGTCTTCATAAGTGC
>NZ_SMMD01000585.1 GCF_009711475.1 Fulvivirga aurantia | reverse complement strand
GTCGGCAAATAATATGAAAGAGATATATAAGAAGGCTGTTGCTGAAAAATTGGCCTATGAGAAAAATCTTATAGCCAAAGAACTACATAGCAACGGTATTCATTCGGTTCTAACAAAACCAGAAAATCTAAATGTCGACACAATCAACAAATATTTAGAGCTAAAATCACGAGGTTTAATATAGGATAATCGCTGTTTATGAAAACTGATTACTCTACTTGGCTGTTAAATTCTCATAATTTTCACAACACCGTCTGCCACTTATAAAAGTGTCCCTTTTAATAGCCGCAGATTTTTTTATGTTTACGTATGTTCGGTTTATTTAAAAGAAAAGATAAGAAGCCTGCACTTCCTGCACTTACAGACCTAAATAATCAACCTTTAAAGGAAGGAGATTTGGTTGAGGCCTTACGCTATAATCTGGGTCAATGTAAGTTAGTAGTAGAAGAAAACAGCTATTTCTATCAATCATTAGAAAATGGCCAGAAAACAAGTTGGTTGAAAATGATTGATGCTTCTACTGACACTCAAAAAGTGAAGAAAATAGATCATTAATCTAATCCTCTTCTACCATTTGCCACTCCAACTGCTTAATAAGGTCATGTACATTTTGCTCAATTTGCTTGAGTGACTCCGGAGCTCCGTGGTAATCAATTACTTTCTTTTCTTTGCCACCATACCTAAAGGTTGTAATTGTAGTCGGCATATCAGTGATATTTGAAGTATACTCATCCTTATACTCGAAAAAATTATTTTCCTTAAAGCTATCTAATATCTCGTGATATGTACTTTCTGGTATTTCACTGGTATAGGTTCCCTTCATACCGACATGCTGCCTTGCGTTGAGCACTACCCGCATATCGTCAAAAATCATAATCTCATAATCCGGACAGCTACCCATACAAGGTGTTTTTTGCATAACTACAACGGCCTCTTTTTCAGAGGGTATCTGTTGGCTTTTGCAATTGATTAAAACGATTGACAGTAATACTATTAGAACCTTTTTCATTTATTAAAGAATAGAATGCTTTTTGATTTTATAACAACCCTAAAGCTATAATTAACACTTCATAAAAATACTTAAAATACACGACTATTTTTTATCTACATCCGGTCAACTGCAAGGCTGGGACTCTCTAAAACGACTCTTTTCAAATTATCAGTACCTATACTTTAGGCTGTTCTTAAAAAAGAATTGAAAAATACCATCTACAGATGTCACACCACCCCTTTTTTGGTTTTGATTCTTATCATTTTAGTATAACTTTGTGCCAATTTGCGCAGAAGTCAATCTTTTAACCACTACTAATATTATTCCATGCCAAGAGATAGAAGTATTCGGTCCGTACTTATTATAGGTAGCGGGCCTATTGTTATTGGTCAAGCTTGTGAGTTCGATTATTCTGGATCCCAAGCGGCCAGGTCACTGAGAGAAGAGGGAATCGAAGTCACCCTCATCAATTCCAACCCGGCCACCATCATGACCGACAATGTCACTGCCGACAACATCTACCTCAAGCCCCTCACCAAAAAATCGGTCCGCGAAATTTTAGAAAAACATAATATTGATGCCGTTCTCCCAACCATGGGTGGACAAACTGCTTTAAACCTCGCTATAGATTGCGATAAAGCAGGCATTTGGGATCATTATGGTGTGAAAATTATTGGTGTAGACATCAACGCCATAGAAACCACCGAAGACAGGGAGAAATTCCGTCTTAAAATGCACGAGCTCGGTGTAAATGTGTGTAAAGGAGAGACTGCTACATCTTTCCTTCAAGGTAAAGAAATAGCACAAGAAATTGGCTTCCCACTTGTTATCAGACCTTCCTACACATTAGGAGGTTCCGGTGGAGGCTTTGTTCACTCGTATGACGAGTTTGAAAAAGCCCTGACTCACGGGCTTCATACCTCTCCAATTCATGAGGTTTTGATCGAGCAAAGTATTTTAGGGTGGAAAGAATATGAGGTTGAGCTTATCAGAGATAATGTAGGAAACATCATTATTATTTGCTCTATCGAAAACTTCGACCCGATGGGTGTACACACAGGAGATTCCATTACTGTAGCACCTGCCATGACCTTACCTGATACTGTTTATCAGGAAATGCGAAATCTGTCTAAGAAAATGATCAATGGCATCGGTAAATTTGCCGGTGGCTGTAACGTGCAGTTCGCAGTTAACCCTGAGAACGATGAAATTATCGGAATCGAAATAAACCCAAGGGTATCAAGATCTTCAGCCTTGGCGTCTAAAGCTACAGGTTATCCTATTGCTAAAATTGCAGCAAAACTCGCCATCGGATACAACCTCGATGAGCTTAAAAATGCAATTACGGGTACAACATCAGCCTTCTTTGAGCCTGCCATCGACTATACAATCGTAAAAATACCTCGTTGGAATTTTGATAAATTCCAGGGCTCAGACAGAAAACTTGGTTTGTCCATGAAATCTGTAGGTGAAGCCATGGGTATAGGTAGAAACTTCCAGGAGGCACTTCAAAAGGCTTGTCAGTCTTTAGAGATCAAAAGGAATGGATTAGGCGCAGACGGTAAAGAACTTAAAAAACAAGAAGAAATACTTTACAGCCTCGAAAACCCAAGCTGGAACCGATTATTTCACATATATGATGCCTTTAAATTAGGTATCCCTTTCAAGACAATCGAAAAGCTCACTAAAATCGATAAGTGGTTCTTGTCCCAAATCGAAGAGCTCATTCTACTTGAAAACGAAATTGAAAAGTATTCTATAGAGACCATTCCCGCACAGTTGCTACGCACGGCCAAAGAAAAGGGCTATGCAGACCGACAGTTGGGGCATTTAATGAAATGCTGGGAAAGTGAGGTATATAAGAAAAGAAAAGAACTTGGTATCAACCGTGTGTACAAACTGGTTGATACTTGTGCTGCTGAGTTTGAAGCTCAGACACCTTATTACTACTCTACTTTCGATCAGGAAAACGAATCACACTCGTCTGACAAAAAGAAAATTATCGTTTTGGGCTCAGGACCAAACCGTATAGGTCAGGGGATTGAGTTTGACTACAGTTGTGTACACGGTATACTAGCTGCCAAAGAGTGTGGCTATGAAACCATCATGATAAACTGTAATCCTGAAACAGTAAGTACAGATTTCGACATCGCTGACAAGCTTTATTTTGAGCCTGTTTTCTGGGAACATATTTATGACATCATAGAGCACGAAAAGCCTGAAGGCGTAATCGTACAGCTTGGTGGACAAACAGCACTTAAACTTGCTGAGAAACTTGAAAAATATGGGGTCAAAATCATAGGAACCTCATTTGAAGCACTAGATCTTGCCGAGGATAGAGGTAGCTTTTCTACCTTGCTTAAGGATAATGATATTCCTTATCCAAAATTTGGCGTGGCAGAGGATGCTGAAACAGCCCTCGAACTGTCAAAAGAACTAGGATTCCCTCTTTTAGTGAGACCTTCTTATGTGCTTGGTGGGCAAAGCATGAAGATTGTGATCAACGAGCAAGAACTTGAGTCACATATCATCGATATACTTAAGAAAATTCCTGGCAACAAGGTACTCCTCGATCACTTCTTAGATGGAGCCATTGAAGCTGAAGCAGATGCCATTTGTGATGGGGAAAATGTGTACATTATCGGAGTTATGCAGCACATCGAGCCGGCAGGTATTCACTCTGGAGACTCATACGCAGTTTTACCTCCTTATAACCTGGGCGACCTTGTGGTACAGCAGATTGAGACCTATACCAAAAAAATAGCTTTGGAGCTTAAGACGGTAGGGTTAATCAACATCCAGTATGCGATCAAGGATGATAAGGTTTATGTGATTGAGGCCAACCCTAGAGCGTCTCGTACTGTACCTTTCATTTGTAAGGCATACGATGAGCCTTATGTTAACTATGCTGTTAAAGTAATGCTTGGTGAGAAAAAGGTGACTGACTTTAAATTCAATCCGAAGAAAAAAGGATATGCGATTAAAGAGCCGGTATTCTCATTCGCAAAATTCCCTAATGTAAATAAAGAATTAGGGCCTGAGATGAAATCCACAGGTGAGGCTATCTACTTCATAGACGATCTTATGGATGATTATTTCATGAAAATCTACAGCGAACGAAACCTATACTTGAGTAGATAGGTTTATAAGGTAAAAAAGAAAAGGAATGCTAAAATTTCTGTTAATAACATTCTTAGTAGGTTATCTGATATTTAAGTTGTTAGGCTTTTTTTTCAAACTTGTTTTGAAGGGAGGCTCAGCAGCGAGCAACTCTGGACAGTACAATAGACAGAGGACTTATAACAAAAGTAAACCTACAGATG
>NZ_SMMD01000572.1 GCF_009711475.1 Fulvivirga aurantia | reverse complement strand
TTTATATCAGGTATTGTAAGTAATAGAGACCAAAAGCTATTGGCAATTTACTGCATGCCAAATCACACGCACATTTTACTGAGTCTCAACCCGTCCATTGCCCTAGCTGATCTCATGAGAGATATAAAAGCTGGTTCTTCGAAATTTATAAATGATAAAAAATGGACCCCTGGCAGATTTGCATGGCAAGAAGGGTATGGTGCCTTCACATATTCTGAATCTCAAATACAACATGTTATAGAGTATATATTGAATCAAGAACAACATCATACAAAAACATTTAAAGAAGAGTATGTCACTTTCTTAGAGAAGTTCAACATCCGATATGACAACAGGTATCTCTTCGAATGGGTCGAAAACTAAAAAAGCATAATTATGACAGAAAGGACAAAAACAGGACGAATACTCATCGTTGACGACAATGAAGACTTACTCAAAGCAGCAAAAATTTTCTTAAAGAGACATTTTGCTCAGGTCGATCTTGAGAAAAACCCAGAAGCCATACCTAATCTTCTTCATAATGAAGAGTATGATGTCATCTTGCTTGACATGAACTTCACCAAAGACGTAAGCAGTGGAAAAGAAGGCTATTATTGGTTAGAAAAAATTCTGGAAATAGACCCATCCTCTGTAGTTGTGCTTATCACTGCCTATGGTGATGTACAAATGGCCGTAAAAGCCATTAAGGCTGGGGCCACAGATTTTGTGCTCAAACCCTGGGAAAACGAAAAATTACTAGCCACCCTGTTTTCTGCTATGAAGCTCAGAGAAACCAAACTAGAGGTGGAAGATCTGCGAAGTAAACAGCGTGAAATCAACCTCAAGATCAATAATAAGTACGATGATATTATTGGCCAGAGTCCTGCCATTCAAAAAGTATTTGAAACTATAGATCGGGTGGCGGTAACAGATGCCAATGTACTTATACTGGGTGAGAACGGTACCGGAAAAGAGCTTGTAGCAAGAGCAATCCACAATAACTCTCCCAGGAAAAATGAAGTATTTGTAAATGTTGATTTAGGTTCTGTAAGTGAAACACTGTTTGAAAGTGAGCTCTTTGGACACAAAAAAGGATCATTTACAGATGCAAAAGAGGATCGTGCCGGTCGGTTTGAAATCGCCAATAGAGGCACTTTGTTTTTAGATGAGATTGGCAATTTATCTATGCCTTTACAGGCCAAACTTCTCACTGTTCTGCAAAATAGAAAGGTGAGCCGGGTTGGCTCCAATAAGGAGGTTGATATCGATATAAGATTAGTTTGCGCTACCAACATGCCTTTATACGAAATGGTAAAAGAGAACAGGTTTAGGCAAGACCTTTTATATCGAATTAATACAATTGAAATAGAGCTCCCTCCTTTAAGAAACCGACTTGAAGACATACCGCTGCTGGCTGATCATTTCCTCAAGCATTATGCCTCTAAATACAACAAAAACGTTAGCAAACTTAGCGATAGCGTGGTTAGTCGTATGCAAAAGCATCATTGGCCAGGCAACATTAGAGAACTACAACATGCGCTGGAACGAGCAATTATTATGAGTAATTCACAGGTTTTACAACCAGAGGATTTTAACTTTAACGCCCAGCAGCAAAACAACCTCGACTCTGAGAATGTGACGTTGGATCAGTTTAAACTTGAGGACGTAGAGAAAATCTTAATTAGGAAGGTGTTGAAAAAGTATAATGGAAATATCACACAGGCAGCTTCTGAGCTAGGGCTTACACGCAGTTCTCTTTACAGGAGATTAGAAAAATATGGGCTTTAGAGATTTTAGAGTAAGGGTTGCTTTAAGGGTGATACTGATTGGCTCCACCATGAGCCTACTTAGCTATACCCTCTTAAACCCCGAACTGTTTATTACTTCTTTGGTAGTTGGCGCTATGGTGGTGGCCGAGCTGCTGGAGTTGTACCGTTTCATCTCGCGCACCAACCGTAAGCTCACGAGATTTTTAGAATCTGTGAAATATTCAGATTTTGCCTCTGGCTTTTCTTCAGACAATAAACTAGGCAAAAGTTTCAAAGACCTAAATGTTGCTTTTAATGAAGTTTTAGAGGCATTTAGAAAGGCACGCTCCGAGAAAGAGGAACATCTCCAATACCTCAATACCATTGTAGAACATGTGAGTACAGGCTTACTTTCGTTTGATCAGGCCGGCAATGTAGAGTTGATAAATGCTACTGCCAAAAAATTTCTTAAAACCGATAAAATCAGAAACATAGAAGAGCTGATTGAAGATCAGTCAAGACTCTATAAAGTACTTTTTGACCTACCCACTGGCAAGAGTACCTTATTTAAGGTAGAGGGTGAGTTGCAGTTGGCTGTACATGCCACGGAAATAATACTCAGAGGCAAAAAGATAAAGTTGGTGGCGTTGCAAAACATTCAGCCTGAGCTACAAAAGAAAGAGCTGGAAGCATGGCAAAACCTGACTAAAGTATTGAGACATGAGATTATGAATAGCATCACACCCATAGCTTCTCTTACCTCCACTATGAAGGATATTCTAGTTGAAGACCTCACGCCTAATGGTAATAATTATGCGCTTGATGCTGAAGCTGTAGACGACCTACAAGAAGGACTAGGCACTATTGAGGGGCGTAGTCAGGGGCTGATAAGGTTTATTGATGCTTACCGTGATTACACTTCAATACCGCTTCCTAAAATAAAGCCAATATCAGTAAAGCTGCTTATCGATCATGTCTACCATCTCATGAAGCCCGAATTAAGGGTAAGAGATATAAATTTTAACTGTGAAGTAACACCTGAAGACATGGAGTTGAACATTGACGAAGAACTCATTGAACAAATTTTAATTAATCTGGTAAAAAACTCTGTGGAAGCTTTAGACGATCAAAATAAACCATCAATCTCCATCAAGAGCTTCATTGACGAAGAAAACAACCCGAGAATTGAGGTTATCGATAATGGGCAAGGCATTGCCCGGGAAGCCTTGGAGCAAATTTTTATTCCGTTTTATACTACCAAGCGAAGAGGCTCCGGCATCGGCTTGAGTTTATCCAGGCAGATTATGCAGCTACACAATGGCACACTTACGGTAGATTCTGAACTGGGTATGTATACGAAGTTTATTCTGATCTTCTAACCAGTCTTTACCTTGAGGTAAGGCCGCCACTCTTCGCAATGAAAACCAGAGTAATCTCTGAGAAACATCACATAAGAAGGCTTAAAGGGTTTGGTCTTGAGCTTTATCCCCATCTCATCAGGCAATGAGTCACCTTTTTGTGTATTGCACCTCTTACAAGCCGTCACCAGGTTATTCCATGATGACCGACCTCCTCTCGATCTTGGGGTCACATGGTCTAGTGTTAAATCTTTGGTAGTGCCACAGTATTGGCATACAAAGGCATCTCTTTTAAAGACGTTTTGCCTGGTGAGATTTACGCCTTTGTAAGGTATGTTTACGTACTTTCTCAACCGTATCACAGCCGGCATAGGAAAGCTTTGACTTACCGATCGCAACTTGTAGCCATTGGCAGGACTCACCAATTCTGTTTTGTCCAGGTAATTGAGCAAAAATGCTCGCTGCACAGTGCAAACAGATATCGGACTAAAGTCCGCGTTTAAAACCAATACCTTGCGATTCATCCTCTTAATATATAACCTATTGAGTTTGAATGCAATTATGGTTATGTGAATTAATTTTTAAGTATTCTTTTTATAGCTGTTAGCTGATGGGTCTGTTGACCACTCTCATGGTCAATAATACCTCCTTCTGTCAGGTCATCTACCCTCACCCTACCTGAGGCATGTATTATCTTGTTTTCAGGAAAAACGATACCCACATGGTTGATAGCCCCGTTTGAATTATTGAAAAAAGCCAAATCACCAGGCTCGCTATCTTGCAAACTTGCTATGACTTCTCCATGACTTATTTGTTGTCTGGCATCTCTTGGCAGGCTATAACCAGACATTCTAAAAACATTTTGGCTAAAACCAGAACAGTCGATACCAAAAGGTGAGCGGCCACCCCACAAATAAGGAGAATTAATGTATTTACAAGCCAGCTCCTTAAGGAATTCAAATTCTCTTTTCTGGCTTAAACTTTTAGCCTCACCATTAAAGGCTAGCTGCTCCTCAACTTTAAAAATTTCATTGGTTGAGATAGGCAACACACTACCTATTACAATATGAATATGGTGCTTTTTATATAAGATACTAGATGTAAGATCCGTACATATCTTATA
>NZ_SMMD01000239.1 GCF_009711475.1 Fulvivirga aurantia | reverse complement strand
AAAGAAAAGTTATTATGAACTATCATGTAGACAGTAACGGGTATTATGGGAAGTTTGGAGGGGCATACATACCGGAGATGCTCTATCCTAACGTGGAGGAATTGCGTGAGCAGTATCTTGACATTATTGCGGAAGACGCTTTTCAGGAAGAGTTTAATGCACTACTTAAAGATTACGTGGGTAGACCTACGCCACTATTTCTGGCAAATAGACTATCTGAAAAATATGGAGCTCAGATTTATCTTAAGCGTGAAGACCTATGCCACACCGGTGCGCATAAGGTAAATAATACAATTGGTCAGATTATTCTGGCAAAGAAACTAGGTAAGAAAAAGATCATAGCAGAAACAGGAGCCGGTCAACATGGAGTGGCTACAGCCACGGTTTGTGCACTTATGGGCATCGATTGTATCGTCTATATGGGTGAGGTAGATATGGCACGCCAAAAGCCCAATGTAGAGCGTATGCGCATTTTAGGCGCAAAGGTAGTGCCGGCTACAAGCGGCAGTAAAACACTCAAGGACGCCACCAATGAGGCCATGAGGCACTGGATTAATAATCCTAAGGATACACATTACATCATTGGCTCAGTGGTAGGACCTCATCCTTACCCTGACATGGTTACTCGCTTCCAGGCGGTTATAAGTGCAGAGATGAAAACTCAGCTAAAAGAAAAGACCGGCAATGAGGACCCTGATTATGTTTTTGCCTGTGTTGGAGGAGGAAGCAATGCAGCTGGCTCTTTTTACCACTATCTCGATAATGAGTCAGTGAAGTTGGTGGCTGTTGAAGCCTCCGGATTGGGTGTGAGTTCTGGCAAGTCTGCTGCCACAACAGCTTTGGGTAAGTCTGGTGTGCTACATGGTAGCAAAACATTATTGATGCAAACACCAGACGGACAGGTGGTAGAACCTTACAGTATTTCTGCAGGCCTGGATTATCCGGGTATAGGGCCAATGCACGCTCATCTATTTGATACCAAACGCGTTGAATTTTTAAGTGCTACCGATGAGGAGGCCATGCAGGCAGGTATTGAGCTGAGCCGATTAGAAGGGATCATCCCGGCTATTGAATCGGCTCATGCTTTTGCTGCACTTAGCCAGATGAAGTTTGATGCAAGTGATGTGGTGGTGATCAACCTATCGGGTAGAGGAGATAAGGATTTAGATACTTATATCAAATGGGGTAAATATTAAGATTATGAC
>NZ_SMMD01000545.1 GCF_009711475.1 Fulvivirga aurantia | reverse complement strand
TGGTACACGACTTCAAAACGCCAATAAATTCTATAGAAGGCATGCTTGATCTGATCATAAAAGGTCATTTGAGTGCTAAAGAAGCTGAAGAATTGGCAAATAAAATGCAGCACTACGTGGCTCAATCAAAGGTGTCGATCGATCAGCTAATAGTCTGGCTAAAAAGTCAGATGGGTGCTATTAGTACCACAAAAACTCAAATTGATCTTAAGCGCATGTTTGAAAAGGTTAAGACCTATCACATGAGGTTATCAGAGCAAAAAAACCTTTCTATAAATATCAATCTCACATCAACTATCAGCTTCTACTCTGATAAAGAGCTGTTATTTATTATACTAAACAACCTGATATCGAATGCAATTAAATTCTCTCCTAGAAATGGAAGCATCGATTTACACGGCACCATGAAAGCGGATAAAAATTTATTAATTACAGTTGCAGATCATGGCAAGGGCATGTGTCATAAGCAAATTGAAGCTATTTTAGACACATCTGACCATGCACCAACTGCAAGTGCATTTTCAGAAACCGGCACCGGGCTGGGACTAATAATCTGTAAAGAGTTGATAGAAAAACTTTCCGGCTCAATAAAGATTGAGAGCGAGGAAAACCAGGGCGTCAAAATCTCAATTATTCTACCTACAACTTAGGCACTATCTTTTTACTTTTTTCATCCCTTTCATCAGGTTGCCATCTCTAAATGCTCCAGCCATTGCTGCCGGAATAAGCGCTTCGGCTAAAATAACCTTGGCCTTTGCCTCCTGTACCCTGGCAGACATCTCCTGCTCCAAGGCTACAGCCATCGCACGTCTCTGTTCAGCTTTAGCTTCAGCTACATTTAGATCAGCCCCTGCCTGGTCGATTTGTAAGGCAGCCCCTATATTGTCTCCGATATCAATATCCGCAATATCAATCGACAGTATTTCATAAGCTGTGCCACTATCCAGACCATCGGCCAGCACTTTTTTAGATATACTTTCAGGATTTTCTAAGACTTCAAGGTAGTTTTTTGCTGTTCCAATTCTTGAAATAACGCCCTGCCCTACTCTTGCTTTTACCGTTTCTTCACCCGCTCCACCTACAAGCTGCTGCAGATTAGTGCGCACTGTTACACGAGCTTCAGCTATTAGCTGTATACCATCAACAGAAACCCCCATGATGGCAGGCACTATTACCACATATGGTGTAACCGACACCTGAACTGCTTCCAGCACATCTCTACCCGCCAAATCTATGGCAGTAGCTTGCTTAAATGTTAAATTAAGATTTGCCTTATCTGCTACTATCAGCGCCTTAATTACGGCAGTAAGATTGCCGTGAGCGAGATAGTGAGTTTCCATTTGCTGTGTAGTGATAGGCTCAAGACCTGCTTTAGCAGCTGTGATCATAGAGTGTGCGATCAACTTTGGAGGCACCTTTCTAAACCTCATAAAAACCATTTCAAAAAGGCTGATTCTAACTCCAGAAAACTGGGCTGTAATCCACAGGTTGATTGGAAAAATGAAAAATAGAAGCCATAAACCTATTATTGAAACCCCTATTACAATTATGGTGGATAAACCCATAGCAAATGTTAGTTATCGTATCGTACGAATGTAACTTAAGTTTATGGGCTTTTTTAGAAATGATGTGAAAATTATCACCGCTTGTTTCTCACATAGACGAGCTTAAACTTGCCATTATGCTGGTCTCGATGGTCTATTTCAAATTGCTTAAGAGATTCAAAAAGAGGAGTCAGTTTTTCAAACCCAAAATTTCTGGAGTCAAAATTTGGCTGCTTTTTAATGATTAGAGAGCCGACATCTCCTAAAAATGCCCACCCGTCTTCATCGGCTACATCAGAAACAGAGTTTTTTAATAACCTTATGACTTTCGGGGTCAACTTATCAAAACTAGGCTTTTTAGCCTTCCCTTTCTCACCTGTAGTTTCTGTATCACTTTTGAGAATTTCGAGATAGATAAATTTATCACAAGCTACAATAAATGGCTCCGGTGTTTTCTTTTCGCCAATACCATACACATGCATACCTGCCTCCCGTAACCTGGTGGCTAGTTTTGTAAAATCACTATCAGAAGACACCAGGCAAAACCCATCTACTTTACCAGAATATAAGATATCCATAGCATCTATAATCATTGCAGAGTCAGTGGCATTTTTACCTGTGGTATAACCATATTGCTGTATAGGGTTAATGGCGTTTTCTAACAATACATTCTTCCATTTCACCAAGTGAGGCTTAGTCCAGTCGCCATAGATACGTTTTATAGTAGATGTACCGTACTTATTTATTTCCTCCATCATTTCTTTTATATAAGTAGAAGGAATATTATCTGCATCGATGAGTACAGCCAGTTTTATCTCTTTTCTCATACACTAAAGGTAGTATTAATAATTGTTAATGACTTGTTAAATACACAACTGTATGGTGTACTGTCCGTATTTCGCATTAAACCTAACCTACCTCCAATATGAAATTTTTATTGATTGCATCCATAGTGTTTATCACCGCTTGTAGCGGTTCTAAAGAGGAAGCATACATTGCCAAAATAAGTCAAGCAGATACTACCAAACTGACAAAAATAAAAAAAGAGTTGTGGCCCAAAGCCTATCATGAGCATGATACAGCTCTACTAAATAAAATTTTACATGAAGAATTTGAAATGATCAGCAACTCAGGAGAATGGTCTACCAAAACAGATGAAATGGATTGGTT
The DNA here is from genome assembly GCF_009711475.1 of Fulvivirga aurantia. GTDB lineage: Bacteria > Bacteroidota > Bacteroidia > Cytophagales > Cyclobacteriaceae > Fulvivirga > Fulvivirga aurantia. Next base: position 1,116 of record NZ_SMMD01000545.1, on the reverse strand, counting down.
ATTATCTAATAGCTCTAAACCTGACTCATTTTTTTATGAAATTAAGCGTTTAGATATCTTTAAAAATGGTACGGCAGTAATTGCGGGTACCGGTCACGTTTTCAATGATTCCAGCAAAATGCAGTACCAATCGAGTAATGTACTGGTCAAAGAAAACAAAGAATGGAAGGCTATTTTGTCACATGTTTCAGGTGTGCAGCAACTTGACTAAAACCAGAGCTCTGTGACAACAGCAATGGCTGCGCCTGCCAAAGCCACCGCCAACTTTTTAGCATTAAAGCCATGATTTTCGCTACTTTCAAAAACAATGGTAGTAGAAATGTGTAAAAAATTACCGCTTACCACAGCAAAGAGTATCGCAAACGCCTGAGAGGAAAGTATATCGTTTTCTACATAATAATCACCGATATACATACCAAGTGGAGAGCCTAAAGCAAATATTAATAGAAATATAAAAGCTTTGCCTCTACTCAGGTGGCACAACAAAATTGATATCAAAGCAAACGCTGCTGGTGCCTTGTGCAAGACTATACCTGTAAGCAACGAAGTCGATTCATGATGCGCATGACTATCGCTTGGGTGAGCCAAAAGTGCTCCTTCTAAAAATGCATGTATAAGCAAAGCCACTAGTAGCAATAAGGTAGACACAAACGAGTGATTATGCTTATCGCCATGTTTATGGATATGTCCATGTTCAGCTCCGGAAGAGAAATACTCCAGGATTTGCTGTAAAAAGAAACCGCCAATCACATAGGCTCCGATGAGGGAAGGGTCTGATGCTGTACTATATATTTCTGGCAGTATGTGGATGATGGTGACTGCAAAGAGGTAGGCTCCCGCAAAAACCAAAACTAATTTATAGCTTTTACCCCTTACACCGGGCACGAACATTGCCGCAAGCCCTGAAAGTAAAGCTGTGAAAAATAAAACCGCGAAATAAACAATCATAAATTAATTTTGGAAGCGCAAATATACAACAGCGTTGCATTTAACCCTCATTGACAATTATTTTTGAGTTACAAATATCATTCGGCTCGACTTTTCAGGTTCGTAAGCGTTTAGCTCATAATCACCAAAAATAGTGATTAGCTTGAGCCCCGCCTTTCTGAAATAGTC
>NZ_SMMD01000892.1 GCF_009711475.1 Fulvivirga aurantia | reverse complement strand
GTATTTACTCTGATCGAAATAGTTGGTGGTTTACTAACTAACAGTATAGCCATATTATCAGATGCACTACACGATTTAGGTGATAGTTTAAGCCTCGGTCTGAGTTGGTATTTTCAGAATATTTCCAGAAAAGGAAGAACTAAGAAATACTCCTATGGCTACGGTCGATTTTCGTTGTTAGGTGCCGTTATAAATGCTGGTGTTCTACTAGGGGGCTCTGCTATCATCATTTACGAGGCTATACCAAGACTCATTAATCCTCAAATACCAAATACTGAAGGTATGATATACCTGGCTATCGCTGGTGTGGTATTTAATGGTGCAGCTGTACTTAAGTTGAAAAAAGGCACATCGATCAATGAAAAAGTAGTGATGCTACATTTGATCGAAGATGTCCTGGGTTGGGTGGCTGTTTTGATCGGGGCGATCGTTATGCATTTTTATGATGCTCCAATTATCGACCCTTTGCTATCAATTGGTATAGCAACTTATATTTTATTCAATGTGTATAAAAATCTAAAGGAGAGCATGCGCATCATTTTACAAGGCACACCAAAAGATATTAAAATAAACCAGATAATCCATGTGCTGGAAAGTATCCGGGATGTCGATGAAGTGCATGATTGCCACATGTGGTCACTCGATGGCAAAAAGAATATACTCAGCGCTCATCTTGTGGTAAAGAAGGAACTCACCATAGAACAGTTAACCACCATTAAAAACAAAGCCAAATCTATTCTGCAAGAAAACGGCATCGGTCATGCAACCATTGAGTTTGAAACCAATGAAGAAGATTGCTTACTTGAAAATTGTTGATCTAAAAAATAGAAGTTTCTGTCTTCGTGGTAAATAGCTCAAGTGCTTTCATACCAGCCAGGGAATTACCTTTCTCATTGAGTCCCGGACTCCAAACAACTATACTATACTCATTGGGTAAAATGGCCGCTATACCTCCTCCTACACCACTTTTCCCAGGTAGTCCAACCTGAAAGGCAAACTCACCGGCCTCATCGTAAAAACCACACGTCTGCATGATGGCCGTAATTCTTTTATACTGGCTTTCTGTTAAGTATTGCTCCTCATCAATTACACCTGTACCATGGTTAGCAAAGACACGAAATGCTTTAGCCAGTTCATGACATGTCATATCTACAGAACAAAAATCAAAATATAGATCTAAGACTTCGTCCACATCGTTTTCGATATTTCCAAACGACTTCATGAGATTAACCATGGCTGCATTTTTATACCCACAGGCTTTTTCTGATGCTGCAATTTTACGGTTATACTTTAAGTCTTCCTGACCAACAAGTCGGTTGAGATAATTAAGAAACTCTGCCCGCGCATCTTTATATTGGCTCAGCAGTATGTCTGTGATAACCAGTGCTCCTGCATTTATAAACGGATTTCGAGGTATGCCTTTCTCATACTCTAGCTGTACTAATGAGTTAAACGGATCACCAGAGGGTTCTACTCCAACTCTTTTGTATACTGACTCTTTGCCTTTGCTTACGGCAAGAGCCAGCATAAACACTTTAGATATACTCTGAATAGAAAATTTTTCATGACAATCTCCAGTACAGTACTCCTCCTGATCGAGCGTAAGCATGTAGATGCCAAATTTATCTTTCGGCACCTTTGCCAGCTCAGGTATGTAATCTGCCACTATTCCCTTGCACTTGAGGGGGTCTACCTCTCTGCTTACTTCTTTTATTATTTTCTGATAATCCATCAGGCAAAGGTAGGCCGAGCACCTACCTATCCAAAAGTTCTATCGGAGTATTTAATGATTCGTTTTCTCCTATTTCTACAGAAGATGATCCAAACACGGTAATAGTCGCTTTCTCGTAATCCTCTTTCTTGGCTTTATAGATGTTATCTACATATTTCTGAGGATTTCTATCGATATAAGGAAACCAGGAACTGTGAATTTGAATCATAATTTTATGCCCTTTTTTAAAGGTGTGCAGCACATCCTGTAAAGGGAAATTCACTTCTTCTGCCTCACCAGGCTTAAAAGGTTCAGGCTTGGCAAAGCTATTTCTAAACCTACCTCTGAACACTTCACTTCTTACCAATTGCTGATAACCTGCCATCACCACATTGTCTGGGGTGGCTTTAGTAGCTTTGGCATCATCTGCATATACATCTATCAGTTTTACGATAAAATCTGCATCTGTGCTTGAAATAGCCACCTTGAGCTTAGCCATGATCTCACCGGCAAGCGTTACATCTTCTGTGAGTACAGGAGTCTCAAATGTTAGAACATCTGGTCTTTTAGATGCATGTCTTTGATCATCGGTCATAAACTTGCGCGGGGTAAAAGTGAGCCCCTCAGTGTATGATGTATATGGAACTGGCTTGCCAGGGTCACTGATATATTCGAATTGCTCCTGTTCATTGCCTTCCTTGTTAACCAATAATCGACCGTCTTTGGTAAAACCTAGTTTAACTGGTGCAATATTTTTTGGTGGCCATACTTCAAAACTTTTCCATTCTTTGGTACCTGTATCAAACATGTGTGCTTCAGGGAAGTTACCATCCCCTTTGCCTTTTAGGAAATATTCAAAAAATGGTTTTTCAACATTAGTCTGATAATAAGTAGAGATGCTGTCACCAAAGTAAATATGATTTACGGCCTGCATTCCTCGCTCTCGTGCCCAATCTCCATGACTCCAGGGTCCCATCACAATCATATTTTTTGCCTTAGGGTTATTGGTTTCTACCGTCTTGTAGATATTTAACGGGCCGTATAAATCTTCTGCATCAAACCAACCACCAACGGTCATCACTGCGTGATCAATACCTTCATCGAGATGAGGAAGAATACTTCTTTTTTGCCAAAATTCATCGTAGTTAGGGTGTTCCACAATTTGCTGCCAAAAGAAATTGTCAGCATAGTAATCTTCGGTTATCTTTTCAAGGGTTCCCATTTCCAGGTGGTATTCATAGCCATCTGATGTATTACCAGCAGCTCTTAATTTATCCCACTTGTCGTTATACCAGCTCTCTTTGGTTGGCTCTGTTTGATGTCCAAAAACAGGAAATGCCATGGTGTAGCTTTGTAAAAAAGCTCCCATATGATGAAAATCATCGAAGAAAAAATCAGAAATAGGCGCCTGAGGTGAAGAGGCCACCAAAGCCGGATGTGCTTCTGGTAAAGCAGCTGCGGTATAGAAACCAGGATAAGATATGCCCCACTGACCGGCTTTACCATTGTTATTTTTTACATTCTTCAGCAACCACTCAATCGTATCAAATGTATCTGAGCTCTCATCAATATCCTTTTTATTTTTTGGGTTATTGCCATCTATATGAGGTCTCATGTTATCAAAATCGCCTTCTGACATCCATCTGCCTCTCACGTCTTGATAGACAAAAATATAGCCCTCACGCATAAGGTAAGGTGATGGCCCGAGTCCGTTAGGATAATTATCTTCCCCATAAGGCCTGATACTATAGCATGTACGTTTCATCAAAAACGGGTAGTCTTTGCTGTCGTCTTTAGGCGTGTAGATGGCAGTGTATAGTTTCACACCATCTCGCATGGGTATGTACACTTCTTGCTTCGTGTAATTTTCCCTCACATAGGCAGAATCTGTGAGTTGTGCCTTTGCACTAATCGAGCAAATGGCCAGTGCAAATACTGATAATAAAAAGTTCTTCATTGGTGGTTGGTTTTGATAAGCTGTTCAAGATAAAAAGTAAATTATATAGAGTGTGTCTTTACGTGTGCTCTTAATCACACTTTTGACACACTCTATATGGAATCCTTAATTTTCTAATGATAAAGTTTCGTAATCTTCAAATGGCGATAACTCCAACTTCTCCATCTCCTCCCGATAGTTCTTCCATTCTGTATTAAAGAATGCATTGATCTCCTCCAAATGAGCCTTAAGCTTGCTTTCAGCTTGCTCTACCAATCTTTTTTCAGTATCTCCTGGTACATCCATAGATGAGCCAATATAATAACTGGCAGTACCGATACGGCTGCTGATCGATGGAATCGGAGACCTCACAATGCCTTCTTCATCGCTTGTGTCTTCACCTACGATTGGTACCATTAATGCTTCAATGCTGTCTTTTACCGCTTTTGATTTATCAAGTAGTTCTTCATACTTCTCCTTGTCGAGATCCTTCATGACTTTTTCGTATTGAGACACTATTTCCTTAGACTTTCTCAACCTGCTCATTGCCTCAGCGGCAATCTCTTCACTTTTTTCAAGCCTTAACTGCATATCTCTTTTAGCGGCAAGGGTATTGTCCGACATTTTTACTCTTGGGTCAAACTTCACACTGATCATGGCCGAATCAACCGCATCTCCATAGGTGAGCTTGAGTTTGTAAGTACCCGGCATTACCTGAACTCCACTTGGCTCTCTATTGCCTCTTGGCTCTCTTCGACTTGGTCTGTTCACGCCTTTCTCATCAAGATACCAATACATACGATTTACTCCTTCTTCCTTAGGGGCTTTTCTCTTTATCGTTCTTATGAGTTTGCCGCTATTGTTAAAGACTTCAAGTGTTAAAGAATCGTAGCTTACTTCGGTAGAATCAGAAGATTCTTCGGTGTCGCTGCTCTCATCTTCATCCTGCTGTTTCTTTTTCTTCTTTTTCTTCTTGGTGTCTTCTGGCTCTTCTTCTTTTTTCTCTTCAGGCTTATTCACTATATATGAGATCATGGCTCCACCTGGTCTGTTTTCTCCATTAAACATGGCGTTAGCGCCAAATCGAGTGCCCGTAGGCTGTTGGTTCAATGTGAGATAAGCTTCTGGCGGATCAAACAATACTGCTGTTTTGTCTAATGTAGATTTACCATTAGCAGCAATTTCTCTTAAAGGTCTGATATCATCAATGATGTAAGCAGCCCTTCCATAGGTGCCAATGATTAAGTCATGCTCTCTGGGGTGAATCGCGAGGTCCATAGTTGACACCTTCGGGTAGTCTTCTGTCCATTGTGTCCAATTATTTCCTGCATCAACAGAGACATAAAGGCCTCCTTCTGCACCTAGAAACATGAGGTTAGGCTCTACAGGGTCTTGCACAAAAGATAAAGTATAATTCCACACCTGACTTTCATCTACAATGCTTTTCCAGGTAGCGCCAAAGTCTTTGGTTTGGTATAAATAAGGCTTAAAATCAAAATTTCTGTAGTTATTAACTACTGCTACAGCCTCACCGGCATTGTAAGTAGAGGGTTTGATCTGTGCTACCCAGCCGGCATTTGGCATTCCCGGAATGTTACCTGTTACGTTAGTCCAGTTTTCTCCACCATCTCTGCTCACATGTATAAGTCCATCATCAGTTCCTACCCATAACACGCCTTGCTGCACAGGGCTTGGAGCTACTACTAAGATGGTGGTATTATTTTCAGCACCTGTAGCGTCTATTGTAAGTCCACCACTCTCAGCTTGCTTTTGTTTTTCAGGATCGTTGGTAGTCAGATCAGAGGATATAACCTCCCAGGTCGAGCCCTTATCGGTACTCTTATGCACAAACTGGCTACCAAAATAGATAGTAGAGTTATCAAAAGGATCTTGAGAGATCGCAGAGTTCCAGTTAAATCTTAATCGCATGTCAGGATCAGGGTGGGTAGGTCGTACAATTCTTGTATGCCCGGTTTCTCTATCATACCTTACTACAAAACCTTGCTGAGACATAGAATATCCATATCTTGAGTCATCCGGGTCCGGTATTACATCAAAACCATCACCAAACGAAAGCTCTTGCCAGTATGAGTTTCTAATGCCTTGCGACTTCCAAACGTAAGCCGGTCCACCCCAGGAGCCATTGTCTTGCATACCACCGTATACATTGTATGGAAATTCCATATCATAATTGATGTGGTAGAATTGTGCAAGAGGCAGATTTTCCACAAACCTCCATGTCTCGCCTCTGTCGTGTGTTATGTTCAAACCGCCATCATTACCATCAATCATGTAATTAGGATCTTCAGGGTGTATCCACCAGGCGTGATGATCTGGGTGAACACCTTTAGAAGTTCCGTAAGCTGGCATCAACTGTGAAAATGACTTACCACCATCTTCACTCACATTTACATATGTAAATATGCTATATACTCGATTTTCGTTTACCGGATCAACATAGATCTCAGAGTAATAAAAAGGTCTGTTACCAATGTCTTCCTTATTATTGATAATTTTCCATGAAGTACCTCCATCGTCTGATCTGTAGAGTGCATTATCTTTAGACTCAACAAGTGCATATACACGGTTAGGGTCACTTGGTGCGATAGCCATACCAATTCTCCCTAGATCACCTTTTGGTAGGCCATCTTCATCTGTTATTTCTGTCCAGTTTTCACCACCGTCAACAGTCATATACAATCCAGATCCGGGACCACCAGAATTGAATGTCCAGGGTTTTCTTCTGTGCTCCCACATGGCAGCAAAAAGTTTATTAGGGTTTGATGGATCAACCACCAAATCAGCACAACCCGTTTTTTCATTTACATAGAGTACTTTCTCCCAGGTTTTACCACCATCTGTGGTTTTGAAAACACCACGCTCAGGATGCTCACCCCACGGAGAACCAATCGCACCAACGTATACCGTATTCGGGTCTTGTGTATCAACAATGATTCTATGGATGTTTCTGGTTTTTTCAAGACCCATTAAAGTCCAGTTTTTACCACCATCCATACTTTTATAAATGCCATAGCCACCATTTAAACTATTTCTGGGGTTACCCTCACCGGTTCCTGCCCATATCACATCAGGATTGCTCTGCTGTATAGCCACGGCTCCGATAGATAATGATTTTTCATCATCAAAAATGGGCTCCCAATCAATGCCTCCGCTTTCAGATTTCCATAATCCGCCAGATGCGGTACCTACATATATTATATCAGGCTCCTCTGTTACAACATCAATAGCTGTAACTCGACCACTCATACCGGCAGGCCCGATACTTCTTGGTTTGATACCTTTCAGCAATTCCATATCCAATTGCTGGGCATTGACGCCAATGGCAGTCAATAAAATTATGATAGCTCCTAGTAAGCTTCTTAAGTCTTTAATCATGGTAAGGGTTTATTAATTCGAGCCTAATATGATGAATGTAAAGGAGGTGTGCAAAAGAAGCTTGAGTGAGGCCCTGTATTATTCCATGAATGGTACTTTATTCGACAAATTGCACCTCTTTCATACTAAAAAGTCTTAGACCTGTCTTCGTTTCAATTTCTAATTTCCCCTCTTTAGAAATACCTACGATGCGACCAATAAAGGCTTTACCATTTTTAAAGATATGATCTTCACCAAACCAGTACAGATTTTGTAGATAATGCTCCCTAAGGGCATTGACCCCCTTGGCTCGCAGCGTCATATATCGAGCTTCTATACGACTACACACTTCATTTAACATGTCGGCCAGATCGTGTTTTCTACCTGTTAGCTGACTTAATGAAATGGCTGACTCAACATTAAAACTCTCCTGATTAATGTTGATACCTATACCCACAATACTCTTTTCTATCCTACCTTGTTTGAGAAAATTTTGGATGAGAATACCACAAATCTTTTTGTTGTGATAGTAAATATCATTTGGCCATTTGACCTGAAAGCCATCATCAAACTGACTTAGGAAATCGAGTATTCCAAGCGAGATGCAAATGTTTAAATCAAACTGAGCTGCAATTGGCACAAATGTTGGCCTTAAAAAGACAGAAAAGGTCAGGTTAGTACCGGGTGCCGACTCCCAGGAGTTGCCTCGCTGGCCTTTACCGGCTATTTGCTTGTCTGTAATTACAATTGAGCCTTCTGTAAAACTGGTCTTTCCGGAGTAAATTACAGCCTCCTCATTGGTAGAGTGACAAGATGGCAGGAAAATGACTGTTTTGCCTACAAATAATGTTTTGGCAAGACTTTTATACAAGTATTTTTGTAGTTTTGTTTAGAAAATCAAAGATAGTGAATGGATGTAAATAACAACCAAGCCCCCTCCAAAAAGTTAAGTGATATTGTGGTGAAGGGAATGCAGGAGAAAAAAGCCTCGGATATAGTAATCATGGATCTTAGGGAAGTTAAAAATGCAGTGGCAGATTTTTTCGTAATTTGTTCTGGAAATTCTGACACACAGCTCGATGCTATCGCAAGCTCTATAGATGAACAAGTCTCTAAAGAATTAAGCCAGAACCCCTGGCACCAAGAGGGTAAGAATAATAAAGAGTGGATGCTGATAGATTACGTTGACGTTGTGGCACACATCTTTAATAAAGAAAAACGTAAGTTTTATTCGTTGGAAGACCTTTGGGGAGACGCTAAAATCGTAGAAATTGAAAATGTAGCGTAACCTGAACAAATACCAAAAAGTTATCGTTAAACTGTGAATTGAATAATCTGAAAGATCAAACATGCCTGATAAGAAAAAAAATATAATGCCGAATAAACCTCAAAGACCAAACTATCAAATTTGGGTGATCGTTGTGCTGATTGCGGTCATATTTGGCATCACTTACATGAACCAGTCTAACAACCTGGTGCCTGTAACCATGAGTAGATTTGAGAATATGCTGTATAGCAACGATGTAGAGCGGGTGGTATTGATCCGTAATCAAAAATATGTCGAGGTTTATCTAAAACCTGAAGCTGTACAGAATGCTAAATACCAATCAGAACTTGAAAGTACACGAACATTTGGCATTGAAGACGGCCCGCATTATAAACTAAATGTAGCCTCTGCTGATAGTTTCATCTCAAAATATAATGAAGTAAACGAAAGCCTGGCCAAAGACCAGCGTGTCGACTATGAAGTTGAAGACAAATCAGATATCACCGGCATGTTTATGCAGTGGGGTATCTTATTTTTAATCCTTTTCGGCTTCTGGTTTTTGATGAGACGTATGACCGGTGGCGGTGGCCCTGGCGGACAAATATTTAATATTGGTAAATCTAAGGCAGCCCTATTTGATGCTGAAAATAAAGTAAAAATCACTTTTGGCAATGTAGCCGGACTTGATGAAGCTAAGGAAGAGGTTAAAGAGATTGTAGAATTTCTTAAAAACCCTTCAAAATTTACCAAACTTGGTGGTAAGATACCTAAAGGTGCCCTATTAGTAGGCCCTCCGGGTACTGGTAAAACATTATTGGCCAAAGCCGTAGCCGGTGAAGCTGGTGTACCATTCTTTACGCTTTCTGGCTCTGACTTTGTAGAGATGTTCGTAGGTGTTGGAGCAGCGAGAGTAAGAGACTTATTTAAGCAAGCCAAAGAAAAAGCGCCTTGTATTGTATTTATAGATGAGATTGACGCCATTGGTCGATCAAGAGGTAGAGGCCAGATGCCTGGCTCTAACGATGAGCGTGAGAATACTCTTAACTCATTACTTGTAGAGATGGACGGTTTCTCAACCGATAGTGGAGTTATAATTCTTGCTGCAACCAACCGACCAGATGTACTTGACTCAGCACTTATGAGACCTGGTAGATTTGATAGACAAATCAGTATAGACAAGCCAGATATCGTGGGTAGAGAAGCTATATTTAAAGTGCATCTTAAGCCATTGAAAATGGATAAAGATGTTGATCCTAAAAAACTTGCCGCTCAAACACCTGGTTTTGCCGGTGCTGAAATTGCGAACGTGTGTAACGAAGCCGCACTAATCGCAGCGCGTAAAGATCGTCCGGCAGTTACAATGCAAGACTTTCAGGATGCTGTCGACCGTGTAATTGGTGGTCTTGAAAAGAAAAGTAAAATCATTTCTCCTGGTGAGAAAAAGATCGTTGCATATCATGAGGCTGGCCACGCAGTAGCAGGTTGGTTCCTTGAGCATGCAGATCCTTTGGTAAAAGTAAGTATTGTGCCTCGTGGCGCAGCTGCCTTAGGTTACGCACAGTATTTACCAAAAGAGCAGTTTCTATATCAAACCGAGCAGTTAATTGACGGTATGTGTATGGCCCTTGGAGGTAGAGCTGCTGAAGAAATAGTATTCGATAAAATATCAACAGGAGCACTAAGTGACTTAGAGCGAGTTACTAAGATGGCTTACAGCATGGTTTCTGTTTATGGTATGAATGAGAAAATTGGTAATGTATCTTTTTACGACTCTAAACAGTCTGATTATAACTTTACAAAACCTTACTCAGACACTACTGCCGAAACCATAGATCAGGAAGTAAGAAAGCTTATTGACGATGCGTTCGAAAGAACAAAGAAATTGCTCTTAGAGAAGCGTGACGAATTAGAAGTTATCGCTCAGGAGCTACTAGAAAAAGAGATTATTTTCCAAACAGACCTTGAGCGTCTTATTGGCAAGCGTCCTTTCGATTCTCACACCACTTATCAGGCTTATACTAATGGCCAAGATAAAACCGAGGAAACAAAGAAAAGCGACAAAGCCGCAGAAAAAAAACAAGCCTCTTCTGCTAAACCAGAAGGCGATGCTAAAGAAGAAAAATCTGATATAGAGAGTAAAAACTAATAAAAACGAGTTTTTTTAAAGCTGTCTCAAGATTATACTATATTTTGAGACAGCTTTTTATTTGTAGCCATGATCAAACCCATTAAGTCCCTAAACGGTAAGAAGCTTTACTTTGCCTCTGACTTTCATTTGGGCGTACCTACTAAATCCAAAAGTCGTGAAAGAGAGCGAAGGATCATTCGTTGGCTCGACTCTGTTAAGCAGGATGCGCACACCATATTTCTACTGGGAGATATCTTCGATTTTTGGTTTGAATATAAACATGCTATACCTAAAGGTTTTATAAGATTGCAAGGCAAATTGGCCGAACTCAGTGACGCAGGTATTCCTATTGTGTTTTTTACAGGAAACCATGACATGTGGATGTTCGATTACTTTACAGACGAACTCAACATTCCCATCTATAGGGAGCCACAGCAACTTAGCGTTGAAAATTCAAAACTATTGATTGGGCATGGTGACGGACTTGGTCCTGGTGATCACTCTTACAAAATATTAAAGAAAGTGTTCGCCAATAGATTAAGTCAGTGGCTTTTTGCCAGACTTCACCCCAATTTTGGTATTGGCCTGGCTAATTTTTGGTCGCAGAGGAGCAGGATAAGTAATCAGAACAATGATGAGGACACCTTTAAAGGTGATGATGAATTTTTATGGCAATATTGTAAAGATGTTGAGGGTAAAGAGCATCATGACTATTATGTATTCGGTCATCGCCACCTCCCGCTCGATCTTGAAGTAGGCAACTCCGGGCGATACATCAACCTGGGTGAATGGGTTAATTATGATACTTACGGGGCATTCGATGGTAGTAAATTTGAATTGTTAAAGTTTGAAGAGTAAAGTAGTCATACTGCTTCTTCTAGTCTGCCAGCTTCCCGGTCTGGCTCAAAAACTTATTCCAAGAGATTCATTTTTAACAAAAGGAGTTGAAACTGCATCGGTCGATCAATCAGGCAATATTTATCTGGCAAACTCGAATGGTTCTCTCAAAAAATACACCTCAGCTGGTGAGTTCTTAGTTGAATTTTCTCCGCAAAAGAAAGGTAACATTACGCTGGTCGAGGCGTTTAACCAGCTTAAAATCTTCATTTTTTATGAGTATTTTCAAGAGTACCTCTATCTAGACCGATTCCTCACAAACTCAAACCGATTTGATGCACGTGAAATAACGGATTTTGCCGGATTGATCACAAGTAGCATGGATGACAATCTTTGGGTGGTAGATTTAGTAGATTTTGGTTTAAAGAAATTTAATATAACCTACGGTCAGTTTACCATTCAAACGTCCTTTGATTTAATTCTTGATCCTGATAACTATGACATTACTTATCTACGCGAGTATCAAGGCAAGGTATTTATGAGTGACTCACAGTCAGGCATAATGATATTCGACAACCTTGGCAATTATCTTCAAAGGCTGGACTATAAAAATGTTAACTACTTCAATTTTATAGGAAACGAGCTTTATTTTTTACAGAACAATGAAATAATACTCTACGACCTCTACAACAAAATAGAAAAGCGTATACCGTTAAATAAAACGCCATTCCTTACCCTTATATCTGGAAATCAGCTTTGGACGATTGACAAAAAATACGTCAGGCTATATGATTTTAGACGATAAATTTAAAAATCCCCCTATTTGGGTGATTTGCTGTAACCTATTTATTTGCAACTTGAGTTTAAGTTCTGATTGATTCAAAAAATTCTTCCCCTTATAGAAGCTTAGGCTGAAATGAGGGGAAGTTTTTTATTTGTAGCTTATAATTTATCAATTACCTGAACGGCTATTGGATTTTTTTGCATATTTGTAATTTATTTTTTGATTATAACCTGCAAAAGACTACCCATTGCGAAAGTTTGTCTATAGCATTTTATGCTTGTCGTTTTGTCTTGTTTATTCAAATTCTTTTAGCACTCATATAATTGGTGGCGAGTTAACCTACCGTTGCATAAGTGGTGAGAATTACGAAATTACACTCTCTGTTTACACTGAATGTGGCTCGACAGCTATATTAGAACAGTTTTACCCTATTAAATATTATGCTGAGGAATTGGGTATAAGCCCTGATTCTCCTGAGAGCCTCATTGTCAATAAAATCTCTACAAGAGAGGTACAGCTGCTTTGCAATTCTGCAGTTACCGACTGTAATGGAGGTGCCTTGAGGGGTGTAGAGCTTGTGACATACCGTGGTACGGTAAATTTAAGCGGCTATGCAAAAACTACCGATTGGAGATTTTTTTGGAAAAGATCAGCACGCAGTGAGCAGATCAACACATTAGTTGTACCCGAAGGAGAAGATTTCTTTGTAGAAGCCTCTCTTAATAACCTAAACGCGCCATGTAACTCATCTCCAACCTTCCAAAATTCTGCATTAGCAACCGCTTGTATAGGACAGGAGTATGTTTTTAATAATGCGGCCAGTGATAGAAACAATGATGAATTGCGGTACTCTCTGGCAACACCCAAAAGTGATTATGATACTGACGTGGTATTTGAGACAGGGTATGATTCTGCACATTTTATCACGCCAAATGAAGCTGCCGTTATCGATCCGAGTTCTGGTGATTTAATGATCACACCTGATCTGTTAAGTATCGGAATTACAGATATAATAGTCGAAGAATATAGAAGTGGTACTCTTGTAGGTTGGGTAAGACGTGCCATCCAATTTACAATCATAGATTGCAGCAACACCCAGCCAGAACTATCATCTTTTAAGGAGTCCTCTACCGATTCAGTGAGTGTTTGTGCGCGCGATGCAATTGCATTAACTATCGAAGCTACAGATGTGGATGGTGATAATTTGACGATGACATTGCTGAGTGGTAATAGTGGTGTATTTAATATAACAGGCAATAACACGACTAATCCGAAAGGCGTAATTTATTTCAATACTGATAATCAGGATGTAGGCATACATCAGTTTGTGGTGAAAGTATCTGACAATGTGTGCCCTCAACCAGGTGTAGAAACGAAAACTTACACAATCAATGTTTTAGAGACTCCGAATTTTGACTTGGGCAGTTCTCAAGACATAGGGTGTACCGAAACCATCAACCTTGCTCCCACCGTTACGGGTGGAGATGGTTCTTATTCCTATGCATGGAGTGATGGCTCTAGTGGAACATCGCTTGATGTTGGTATTGGTTATCACTCTTTAACAGTCACAGACGGTAATGGGTGCAGCTTTACTGACTTCATCTTAATATCAAGTGATCTTCAACCAAATTTTAGCGTTGACAGTCTCTGCATAGGACAAACCACATTGTTTACAGACTTAAGTGTAAATAATTCAGATTCAAAAAATATTGCCTCATGGGAATGGTCATTTGGAGATGGAACGACATCCACCGAACAAAACCCTGCTCACACCTATTCGACCGCTGGAGATTATGAAGTGACTTTAACGATAACCGATGATGGTAGCCCGGTCTGTACTTATGATGTCACAAAGACTATTACAATTTGCAATCCCCCTGATTTTGATTTCAGTACTTCGGGATATTGTAACTACGATCAAATTCAGGTTGCAATAAACCCTGTGCCAGGCACTTGTGATACACTGGATGAAGTGACCTTCGATTTTGGTGATGGCACAACATTAAGCTGTACTTCCTGCCTTGATACCACACATGTTTATCAAGATCCGGG
>NZ_SMMD01000616.1 GCF_009711475.1 Fulvivirga aurantia | reverse complement strand
CCATAGTTTATTTGCCCAGGACAAGCTCCTTTCTACTTTCGAAAAATCAGAAGGTAAAGAAACAGGCACTTACACCGAAACTATTGCCTTTTATAAGCAACTGGCTGAGAAAAGTCCTAATATATCAATCACGAAGAAAGGTTTAACCGATAGCGGCCTACCCTTACATTTGGTGATTCTTGACCTGGACAAAGATTTTGATCTCAGAAAAAGTCATCAGAAAAAAAAGACCGTTATTTTAATTAATAATGGTATACACCCGGGAGAGCCTGATGGTATTGAAGCAAGCAAGATGCTTTTGCGAAACTATAGTGAAAAAGCTGAGAAAAATGAGCTGCTCGATGATGTTGTGATAGCAGTTATCCCTATTTACAATATTGGTGGCTCTTTAAATCGGAATGAATATACAAGAGCCAATCAAAACGGCCCTTTGAGCTATGGGTTTAGAGGCAATGCAAGAAACTATGATCTTAACAGGGATTTTATAAAAGCCGATACAAAGAACACGCTTTCTTTTTATGAGATTTTCCATGAGGTAAATCCAGATATTTTTATAGATACACACGTAAGCAACGGGGCTGATTATCAATATACCATAACTCACCTTGCCACTCAGCACAACAAAATGGGAGGCGATCTGGGAGTTTTCATCGAGGAGCAGTTTACACCTCAATTGGAGCAAATAATAAAAGACAAAGGAAGTGAAATTACCCCTTATGTAAATGTTTTTAATACAACCCCGGACCAATCGGGGTTTTCTCAATTCTTAGATCGTCCGAGGTATTCTACGGGTTATTCTACCTTGTTTCACTCAATAGGATTTATGATAGAAACACATATGCTCAAGCCATTCGATGAGAGAGTACATGCCACATATAACTTTTTAGAGTCAGTAGTGGAGTTGGCTGACACTCATGGATCTGACATAAAACAACTTAGACTGAAAAGGGAGGCCTTTTTTGCCGCTGGAAATCTGCACCCTGTAAGCTGGTCAATTGATAAGTCTGTCTCAAAAGACATAACATTCAAAGGTTATGAAGGAGTAAAAAAAGAAAGTACTGTAACCGGTAAAATGCGGTTGGTATATGAAAGGGACATGCCATACACAAAGACTATCCCATATTACAACACATTTAAACCTGAAGTAGAAGTGCAGATTCCGAGTGCATATATTATTCCTCAAGGTTGGTATGAGGTTATCGAAATTCTGAAATTAAATGGGGCCGTTTTTTCAAGACTACAAAGAGACACTACCATAAACGTTGAGGCCTATCGCATAGATAAATTTGAAACATCACAGTCACCTTATGAAGGCCACTATCCTCATAGCAACACCATGGTAGAAAAAGAGAAAAGAGAAGTTGATTTTAAAGCAGGGGACTACATTTTCTACACCAATCAATTTGCAGGAAGATATCTAGTAGAAGTATTGGAGCCTCAAGCCAGTGATTCTTTTTTTAATTGGAATTATTTTGACACAATTCTACAGCAGAAAGAACACTTTTCTCCTTACGTATTTGAAGATGAAGCTTACAAAATTCTTCAGGAAAATGATGCCCTCCGCATAGCTTTTAATGATAAAAAAGAGAGTGATCCAAACTTTGAAGATAATTGGTACGCCCAATTAGATTATATCTACAAAAACTCAAAGTACTATGAACCGGCTCATATGCAATATCCTGTATACCGGTTGGTTGACTAGATTAATCAAACAAACCAGTGTAATATTCTGTTAGTTTTAACATGAAAATTGCACTGGTTTTTCCCCATCAACTATATAAAAATAATCCGGCAGTAAATAATGTAGATGAGATTCTTCTTATCGAAGACCATCTTTACTTTTCGCAATACAAGTTTCATAAACAAAAACTGGTACTTCACCGGGCTTCAATGAAGTACTATCAGAATTATTTACAGCAAAAAGATCAGCAGGTAAGATATATCGAATGCAATGATCATGAAAGCCTGCAATCAATTTTCGAAGACCTTGAATTTGGTGGTGCCGACACCATTATCTATACCGATACTACTGACTATAACCTTGAAAAAAGTATCCAAAAGGCATGCGACTCATTTAATGTAAAGTGCGATAAAAAACAAACTCCAGCCTTTCTTACAAGCCTTGAAGAACTAGAAGAGATTCTACCGAAGGGAAAAGAAGGTTATTACATGGCCACCTTTTATAAAAAACAAAGAAAGCGCCTAGACGTGCTTATGGATAATGGCGAGCCTGAAGGTGGCAAATGGAGTTATGATGATGAAAATCGCAAGAAATTGCCCAAAGACCACGAAACACCGGAGATATACATTCCGCAAAAAAATGAATACCTGAAAGAAGCACTGGAGCATGTTGAAAAAGAGTTTACCGACAACTATGGCTCTCTCGAAAACTTCATTTATCCCATTACTCATTACCAGGCCGAAAAATGGTTAGATGACTTTTTAGAGCATCGAATGACGCTTTTTGGAGATTACGAAGATGCCCTGCATTCAGATGAAAAGTATATCTACCACAGCCTACTCACACCCGCTTTAAACACCGGATTGCTCACACCGGAGTATGTACTCAATCGTACATTTGAAATGCATCAAAAACACAATTATCCTTTAAATTGTCTCGAAGGCTTTGTGCGGCAAATAATTGGCTGGCGAGAGTTTATGCGAGGCATATATGAGTTTGAAGGAGTTTTTGAGCGTACTAATAATCATTGGAATCATGACAGAAAGATTCCAAAATCGTTTTGGGACGGCACAACCGGTATAAAACCCGTGGATGATGTAATTAAAAAGGTTTTGAATAATGGCTACAACCACCACATTGAGCGGCTCATGGTCATGGGCAACTTTATGCTGTTGTGTGAATTTGATCCCGATGAAATATACAGGTGGTTTATGGAAATGTATATTGATGCGTATGATTGGGTAATGGTGCCTAATGTTTACGGCATGACACAGTATGCAGATGGAGGACTGATTACTACCAAACCTTATATTTCGAGCTCCAATTACATTCGTAAGATGAGTAATTATGGCAAAGATGATTGGTGTGAAACCTGGGATGCCCTCTACTGGAGATTTATAAAGGTACACGAAGAAGAATTCAGTAATAACCAGCGCATGGGCATGATGATCAGCCTGCTAAATCGGATGGATAAGGATACTCTACAGAATCATTTAGATAAAGCTGAAAGCTTCTTGAAATCGATAATGCTTAGGGACTCTTAAAATCTAATACCGCTTAAAACAAACAGGCTTTTAGACATAAGTATAAAACCAATATTTATGTAAATTGAGCAGGAATATTAATTGCAAAATCAGTAGCTAAAATGAAGAAACATTTCATTGATCTTATAAAGTATAATGACTGGGCAAACCAGCGTGTATTGATTACACTTGAAGAGAATAATGTAGAAGATAAAGACCTACTAAAACTATACAGTCATGTTTTGAGTGCTCAAATAATTTGGCTAAACCGAATTAAGGATATACCAACATCACCTTTTCCCTTATGGGAAACATACAAGCTACGTGAGCTCCGAAGCATGACAGAAGAAAGCTCAAGAAACTGGCTCGAGCTTATAGAAAACCATCCAAATGAGACATTTGAGGAGATGATCAATTACAGTAATAATGAAGGCAAGAAGTTTGAAAACACCATGCGTGAAATTATTACTCATGTTACTAATCATAGTACTTACCATCGTGGTCAACTAGCAATTCACTTTAGGAAAAAGGACATTACACCTCCTGTTATTGACCATATTGTCTACGTGAGGGAATAAAAACATTTGCGATGGGTAGGATGTTACACCAACTAAAAACCATAAACCCATGAAAAAGCTAATTTTATCATTCTTACCTATGTTTTTTGCCACTCTTTTGATGGCTCAAGACAACATTACAATTTGTCACACACCAGCCACAGAGAGCTTTGCTTTGTTTGCCTCAAACAAGGATTTTAATGCTGATCATCGTGAACCACTGCCTTATATACACCAAAGTGAGGTAGGTAAGATGATCACCTACAAAACTAATAATGGTCCAGATGCCAATGCCTACATGCTGGAAGCGAAAGTAACTACAGATAGTTACTTATATGTAATTCATGAGTGGTGGGGGCTAAATGAGCACATCAAAAAACAAGCTGAAAAGCTGTATGATGACCTTGGTGGTGTTGTAAATGTGATAGCGCTAGACCTTTATGATGGGAAAACAGCAGACACAAGAGAAAAGGCAAGTGAACTCATGAGTTCTGTTAAAACAGACAGAGCCAAAGCAATTGTAGAAGGTGGATTGGCCATGGCTGGTTCAGGCTCAGATGTGGCAACAATAGGCTGGTGCTTTGGAGGCGGTTGGTCATTACAAACAGCCATCATGGCCGGAGATGCACTTAGAGGATGTGTAATGTATTATGGAATGCCCGAAAAGGATGTTAATCGATTAGAAAAACTTAACGGCCCGGTTTTGGCAATTTTTGCAGAGCAAGACGGTTGGATTACACCAGAAGTAGCTGACCAGTTTAAAGCAAACATGGCTGAGGCCGATCAGGAATTGACCGTAAAAATGTATGACGCTAAACATGCATTTGCCAACCCAAGCAACCCGGATTATAACAAAGAGGCGGCAGACGATGCTTATAAATTAGCGTTAGGCTTCCT
>NZ_SMMD01000861.1 GCF_009711475.1 Fulvivirga aurantia | reverse complement strand
CTTACTATTGATACCTTAAGGAGAGAAAAAAACAGTAGGGACAAAGGGTGGACACTTCAAATGTTACAATTCCACCATTTCAGATCTTATTAAAGGTAATAGCACTTCAGGTGATGGATTGGTATAAAATCTTGAATATATCTAGCTCAAAAAATTATTTTAAAAATTAGAATAGTTTAATTTTTAATTATATACTTATCACCAGGTCTTGTAAAGATTCTTCCGACTGCATCTCTAGTTTTTTCCTCAATCGATAGCGTGATTTTTTTACACCTTCCTGAGAAACATTGAGAATGTTGGCAATTTCTTTAGAAGACAGACCCATTTTTAATAATGCCATGAGCCTAAGTTCGTTGCTGGTAACTTTTGGGAATTTTTTCTTTACCGTAGCATTAAAATCAGTATGAACCTCTTCAAAATATTTGGTAAAATTCTCCCAGTTTTGATTATCTAAAATATCTGAGTTGATGGTATTAATGATTGTTTGGTACCCGACATTACCATTGCCCGGAGAATTTTTCAATTTTTTTACCTTTTCTTTTAGATCCTCCAATACTTCATTTTTCTTAGCTAATAGCAGCGCATGTGAGGTCAGTTTTTTGCTTTTAAGGGCTAATTCTGCATCGAGTTTTTCTCTGGTAAGCTGATTGCGTTTTATTTTTTGCCTGAAGCCGTAGAAAGCTAACAATAATATAATCACAGCCATTACTAGACCAATGCTCAATAGCCACTTTTGCATATTGTCTGCCTTAGCCGTCTGTTCAAGTAGTAAAATCTCTTTGTTCTGAAGGTCAATTTGAGCCTCTTTTCTTTCAGTTTCATAGATTGATCGTAACTCCTCTATTTGGTTGGATTGTTCGATAGAATAAATGCTGTCCCCGAGCATCTGAAATTGCTGATAATCAGCAAGTGCCTGTATATGGTTACCCAGCAAAGCATAACTCTCTGATCTATGGAAGTAGGCTTGTTTTAATGTTTCTTTTGCGTCCAGGCTGTCTGAAATTAGGATGGCCCGGTCGAGATAAGGGAGTGCCTTATTCGGTGAATTAAGTTTGTGATAAAGAGCGCCTAACTCAATCAGCGCTTCAGCAATTTTATTTTTTACACTTATGCGCTCATGTATAATGAGGCTTGAATCAAGAGCACTTAAAGCTTTTGTGTACTCATCTTGTGCCATGTAAAGCTTGCCTAAATTGGTAAGGGCAGTGCCTTTCGTAGCTTGTGCACTCATTTCGTTAGACAGATCAATACTTTCCTTTAAGAATTTTTCAGAAGCAGAAAAATTCTTTAAAATGTAGTAGGTGAGTCCTATGTCATTTGCCACATTAGCCTGATAAGCTTTATCATTATATTTTTTGTAAATGTTATAGGCTTCCATGGCATGTTCCAGACTTTTATCGTGGTGCCCCAGGTTTCCTTCAATTTCGGCCAGATGTGAAAGTGCATCTGCTTTTCTAATCGGTTTGTTTATATTTTTTAAGTAGCTAAGTGCTTGTAGGGTATTTTCTAAAGCAATTCTGTAACTACCTCGCCTGGTTTCTATGCTTCCTCTAAAATCGTAAGAAACGGCCAGATCTATTGAATCGCGGGTGGTTGCGCCTTTTTTTACTTTGTCAAGTAAAGCCTCAATACCTCTATCGGTGAGTTCAATACTTTTTATATAGTCACCTTGGTCATAGTGTACTATAGCAATCCCATTTAAGGCCCACAGTTTACCTTTAAAGTGGTCTATTTCTGTAAATTTTTCATTGGCGAGTTGATAATAGTGTAAGGCTGAGTCGTATTCATTTGAGCCAATGTAGAAATTACCCAGATGAAAATAGGTGCGAGCGATTTCTAGCTCAAAATTGTTGTTTAGGGATATCTCAAGCTTTTGATATATATATTCTTTAGCCTTTTCTCGGTCGTTATATAAATGAGCCTGAAAGAGGAAGCCCAGCGTACGTACTCTCAAACTGTCGTTGTCGTGTGTTTCATAAACCCTCAGGAGGCTGTCAGTCATCTGACTATATTGAGCATTACAGTAAAATGATAGTAGGAATAAGCTTACGAACAGTGCTAATGGTTTGCCTTTCATGGCGAATGGGTATTGGTGTGAGATTAAATGTTATGCACATCTCCACTTAGCAAACACACTGCATATATAAATATAATATTTTATTTCAGTTTTTACTTTCTAATGTGATATAGAGGTAAGATTATCAGCCTATTAGGCAGTTTTATGCTTGATTGGTATCCAGATCTCTTCCTCTGATTCGGGGTCGTTGTTTTTGTATTTATCTCCTAAAAGTTCGAAATGAGGTCGGTCGTCAAGCGAATATTCTGATTGAGGCAACCAGCTAGAATATATGTACTGAAAAATTCCTGGATCGTTACTCGACCCTTTGTAATGGAACACCGCGTAAAGTCCACTTGGTAGGTTTAGGGTTGACAGATCATTTTCGTATTTATCAAATTCTGAGACTTCAACAGCAGCCCATTTAACAAACTCATTGTTTGGGTTGAATGCTTTAAAATGATCAGGCTTGAATATCTGTAATGAGTATAATTCTGACCCTAGCTGATGGGGAATTGTATGTCTCAACGGTATAAAAGACTGCCACAGTTCACCAGTTTTGTTGTTTGTTAAACTCATGGTTATCTTCTTGCCCACGAGTTTTTTGGCGGTAAGGGTTTTTATTTGTGGTTGCGGTTGAGACATAAGAATTTTTGAGGCAACGTTACTGACTCATCTTTAAAACCACAACAAAACTTATAAGAATTAGCAGGCCCTTTGTGTGTGAGTTCTTTTTTTAAGCATTTCTATAGCTTATCAATCATCTTTAGAGCTCAAATGCACCTCAACCTCAGTAGAATAAACATTTTTTCTAAAATCGGCTGGCCGTTTATCATTTAGAAACTTAGGCCCTGAGCGCATACTCATGATTTCTTCAAAGTTACTCTCAGCGTCATTGTATTGCGCTCGATCTTCAAATGTAGTGATGAGTACAATGTCATACTCGGTGTGATTATCGTCTGTAACTTTCAATAACTGATAGCCTTTTATATATCCTTTTTCCATGGCTACTTCTCTCAATTCCTGCCAATTATTCTCATAATAATATAAAGTCTCTTCATCTTGATTGTCGATAACTTTTACAAACTCCATAATCGAAACCTGTTGCGATTGAGCCCATACTGAAGACATGCCCAAAGACAGAAATAAAAGAATAGTAAATTTTCTCATGCTTTAAATGGTTTTTTAGATGCTATACGGTATTTGGCAGGAGAAGGATATTATTAAAATAAAAATACAAGGCCTCATATCAATGAGACCTTGTATTTTCATGCCGTTACCCTCAAGTTATTGCAGGATGCTTGCATAAGTGCCTTGATCTGCAAGCACCTCTATGGCTTTCCTGATGGTTGGGTCATCACCAAATGTTGATTCAACAGAACCTTTTTCAAAATAATACCTGGATGCAATTTCTTCTTCTAGCAATCGCTTGATCTGGCTCGAAAAATCATTGAGATCGTTGTCTTTACTCTGCTTTAATGTGGCCCTCAACTGCTGAAGTTGTGGCTCAATATCCCGATAGTATTTTTCTTCTTTCGCATTGGCCGTTAGTCTCTTCAGGTTGCCTTCAACTTCTGTGGTATAGCTATAATCTTTGTCGCTTAGCCATTGCTTAAAATCATTATACTCGGCTTCAGTAAGGTCAAAGTTTTCAGCAGGAGCAATTGATTCGTTTTCATAAGAATACTTGGTGGCGTAATCGAATATGAGACCTTTGGTATACAAGGTAAAAGCAATTGGTGAGAGCTCTTCATTTTCTATAGTTATATCAGGATCTATGCCACCACCATCATACACAACTCTATTATTGACGGTTTTAAACTCTTGTTTCAAAGAGTCTGGCACTTTACCTACACTACCATCAGGGTTTCTGTGGCTATAGTCCAGCGCCTGAATGCATCTGCCGCTAGGAGTGTAGTATTTGGCAGTAGTTACCTTTAACTGTGCATTGTAAGAAAGCGGTCTTGTAATTTGTACAAGACCTTTACCAAATGATTTTTGACCTAATACTACCCCACGATCGTAGTCTTGTATTGTGCCAGCCACTATTTCAGAAGCCGAAGCACTACCACTGTTGATAAGTACAGCGAGGGGTATTTCGGTATCAACAGGGCCATTAAGTGTTTTATATACGGTATTGTTATCAGTGATTTTTCCTCTTGTAGAAACTACCTCTTTACCTTTTGGGATGAATACATTGCTAATATTAACAGCTTCTAATAAAAGGCCACCTGGGTTGCCACGCAGATCGAGGATAACACTATTAGCACCTTTCTCTTTTAATTCTTTCACTGCATTTTCCACCTCTTTCCCGGCTTGCATAGTAAACTCCGTAAGTTTAATGTAACCCACATTTGTGCTCACCATACCGTAGTATGGTACATTGTTGATTTTTACTTTTTCTCGGGTAAAATTGAGTGTAATAGGAGCATCCTGGCCATATCGTAAGACTGTGAGCGATACTGTTGTGTTGGCCTGACCTTTCATGAGCTCGCTGGTCTCTTCGCTAGACATATCTCTGATATCGATCTGATCTATTTTAATTACCTGATCACCAATTTTAAGCCCGTTTTTTTCGGCTGAGTAGCCATTGAGAATCATGGATACTTTTATTTTACCATCCACACGTGTAGTTACAGCTCCAATACCGCCATACTGACCCGTGCTTTGGGTTCTGAAATCTTCTATGTCATCTTCAGGAATGTAATTGGTATAGGGGTCAAGCGAGGCTAGCATGGCATCTATGCCTGTTTTAATTACCTTGTTTGGGTTGACCTCATCCACATAAAGTGCATTGACTTCCTTGAATAGGGTGGCGAATATGTCTAAGTTCTTGGCAATTGCAAAATAGCGGTCACTTGGGCTAAAAGCGAAAAGTGTGCCTGCAAGTATGACGACAATAATGCCAGTTTTATAATTTAAAAGCTTCTTCCTCATTCCTCAAAATTTAGTGATCTAGTGAATATACGGTATAAAATACTTTTTGATACCTTATTTATAATTGCGAGAAATTATCCTGTCAGGTGGTATAAGAACCTACGGGTAAGGTTAAAAATTCCCAAAACAATTATCAGGGTAATAAAAAAGGTGTCACTATTAATGACACCTCTATACTTTAAATTGTTTACAAGCTTATAACACAGGCATACCTTCAAATGTACTGGTCGCTTCTAATAAGCGTAAATCACCACTAAAATTGACATAGCCACCCTGATTTGTTCTTAGGTCTGCACTGGCATGACCACTGGCATTTATAAAAATGTTAAGTGTAGAAAAACCAAGGGTAGCAGACGACATTTGTATAAAAACATTCACGCTTTCATCGCGCTCGTTGATAGAGTATTCTCTCACACTACCTCTTATGGTAATGCCACCCAATCCATTATATCCGGCTGAAAAATTGTTGGCTGTTTGCACTACAACTTCATCACCTTCTATCTTTACAAAATTAGTTGTCGGCATTACAAAGTTGTTTGCCGAATAGCGTCCGCGAATCGCATCAGCCTCAATCACAAAAGCGCTATCAGCCACTGCTGATTCGATCACTTTCATATTTTCAGCAAACTGCTCTTTCTTAGCTTGTTTTTTCGCTGCTCTCTTCTCCTCTTTACTCTGCTTTTCATCCTGAGCTACAGAGGAACTGATCGTGGCTAGTACCACTGCAGTCGTTAATAATAAGTGTTTTACTTTTTTAATAAATAACATATAATTTTCCTCCTTTAGCTATATAGAATCAAGAAATATGCCAAAAGGGGAAAGGTGGAGTGAAATCTCCTGGAAAGGTAAAAAAAAAGGCAGTCATTTGATTGACTGCCTTTTGTGATGATTATTTGTCTATCGCTTTAAGCTCGTATTTTATGTTTTTATGTTTCGCTGTCTCCTGAAAGTTTTTCAGAATCTCTTTCACATCATAATCAATGTTTTTTGTTCTAGATCCATCAATTACAACATCAGAGTTTTCAGGGATATTTCTTAAAGTAAGTAGAATACTACCCTTGTTGATAAACGTTACCTCTTCAGCAAGCTTGATGTTTATTTTCTTACCAGCCTGACCGTTTTCACTCTCAAAGTGATAAGGTATCTTATAGTTGTTTCTAAGTACAAAGAAAATTGACACAGCCATACCAAAAGCTATACCTGTAAGTAAGTCTGTAAACAGGATCATTACAATAGTGATGATAAATGGTAAGTACTGTCTTACACCTAAAGAGAACATCTCTTTGTAAAGTGATATTTTGGTAAGCTTATAACCCACCACTAATAATATGGCAGCCAAAGAAGCCAAAGGAACCATATTTAGTAAAAACGGAATAAGGATGATCGAAAGTAAAAGCAAAGCACCATGAATTACCGTAGATAACCTTGATTGTGCACCAGCATCGATATTGGCAGAACTCCTTACAATTACCGAAGTCATTGGAAGACCACCTATCATACCAGCTACAATGTTACCTATACCCTGTGCTTTAAGCTCACGGTTTGTAGGTGTAATTCGCTTTTGAGGGTCAAGCTTATCTGTTGCTTCAATACATAGTAGCGTTTCGATACTGGCCACAATTGCTATAGTAAATGCAGCAATGTAGACATCGATGTTTGTAAGTATTGAGAAGTCTGGTAAAGAAAACTGACCGAAAAACTCGGTTGCGTTAGAAGCTACAGGGATGCTTACAAGGTGAGAAGGACTGAGGTATAACTCAGGATAATATTGTTGAAAACCTAAATTAATAAGTATACCCAGGATTACGGCCATTAAACCACCAGGGAAAAGTTTGAAGAAACTATACTTTTTAAGTGCAGGTCTCTCCCAAATGATCATCACCAATAGGCCAATGGCACAGATGATAATAGCTCCGAATTCCATGAAGTTTACAGCATTGATTAACTCAGTGAAGGTGTTTTCGCCATCTGCCTGGCTAAAAAACATATCGCCTTCATAATCTGCATCCCAGCCAAGTGCATGAGGTATTTGCTTAAGTATAAGGATAAGACCAATACCTGCAAGCATACCTTTGATAACAGCGGTTGGGAAATAGTGACTTACAATACCGGCTTTTAGAAAACCTAAAATAAGCTGAATAACACCAGCCAGTACTACAGCCGTTAAAAACGCTGGCCAAGAGCCGAGGGTAGCTATCGCAGATAATACGATAACAGTAAGACCTGCAGCCGGACCACTTACACTGACTCCTGATTTACTTATAGCTCCAACAACAATACCACCAACGATACCAGTGATAAGTCCTGAAAATAATGGAGCTCCGGAAGCCAACGCAATTCCTAAACACAATGGAAGCGCTACCAGAAATACTACTAAACCTGATGGGAAATCAGTCTTGAAATATGATATTAAATTTTTAGCCATGTTGATATAAATGAAAAATGTAATGCCCCTTTTTTAATTATTTAATGGGGTGTTAATACAAAAGCTTATTAATCAATAAGCTTGATTAAATGTAAGAATTGATAAAAATTGAATGTGAATAATCCGTTTACACTCGGGGTGGTGGAGTGGTGATTTCAGATATGTAATCTTTCACATTGAAGTTGTAGTGTGATTTATGTAGTCCCACGTAAAGCAGGTTGTATTTAGGCTTTAAGTCTATAGGCCTTACACTCAGATGTTTCTCCTCTTCTTCATAACCCAGAGAGCCACCAGGCACCCGAGTTTCAGGTATGGTATCGGTACCAGTGATGATAACTTCTACGATAAACTCTACAACGGTTTCAATTTCATTGACAAACACAAAGCCGTTACCCGCTTTGCCAAGCATCAGGTCATTTTGATTCAGGCTGATATTAAATACCTGTATCCCAATGGCAAACGCCATGATCTGTGTCGCTATAGATTTTCTTGTTACCACAATCAACTTATAACGCAAAGCTACAGTATAGGTTCAACAATCAGTATAAAAAACTCTTAAAGTATGTTTGGTATAGCGTTTACAGAAAAAATGTGATGAATGGTGAAGTATTTAGACGTCCATTATTTAGATATATTCTAAATAATACTAGCTTTGTTTAGAATTATTCTAAACAATGAACGAACCTGAAGCTGTTTTTATCACAGGTACAAATTTCTTAGTTAAGAAAGGCCTCTTGTCTTTGATTGATGGCCTTCCTATGTATCAGGCGG
This sequence comes from Fulvivirga aurantia, assembly GCF_009711475.1. Classification (GTDB taxonomy): domain Bacteria; phylum Bacteroidota; class Bacteroidia; order Cytophagales; family Cyclobacteriaceae; genus Fulvivirga; species Fulvivirga aurantia. The sequence goes on along the minus strand of NZ_SMMD01000861.1, from coordinate 3,872 downwards.
TTGAGGTTGGTGATGACATGGAGCAATTGAGAGCTCATCATTATCAGCCCAATTTATTGGTTTGTATTTACGACACTGTGGAACCAAAGCATATAGATGATATAACTCAAGTCAAAGAAACCTATCCGATAGAAATTTTACTTGTCTTGGATGAAGTGAAAGGGCAGTCAATCCAGACAATGATTGATAAAGGCGTAAAAGGTATAGTTACTCAACGCTGCAGTGAAGAAGAAATACTAACTGCGGTAAATGCTACTCTGAAAGGCGAACGTTTTATGTGTAGTAAAGTGCTCGATGTGTTAATGGCTGAGCCAAAAAACACATCTAAGCCTCGTTTTTATCTTTCTGCAAGAGAAAAAGAGGTACTTAAATTAATTACCAAAGGCAAAACAACTAGTGAAATAGCGGATAAACTACACGTAAGTGTACATACCATCAATTCTCATCGCAAGAATATGCTGAAGAAACTAAATCTTAAATCACCAATAGAATTGATCGTCTTTGCTTTGGAAAACGACCTGGTTGCTAAGTAAGATCAGTTGAGCGTTATAGAATGAGAAAGTAGTTCTTGTCTATCCGTGCCCTTTACTTCAAGTAAAATTTCTTCATTAGACCAATCGATAGTGATAAGTCCGTAGTTTTTGGCAATTATGAGATCTCCGATTCTGTATTGATTCTCTTCTTCTCCCGATTTTCGCCAGGTGTGTGTAAGTCCACTGGCCGTAAGATCATAAAGGGGATAGTTAAGGCCGTCAATTTCCATTGAAGAAAGCTCTGCAATGTGTCTGTCGCCACTTATAATTAAAGTGTTTGAGGGGCTTGTTTGCCCAATCAGGTAGAGTAATTTATTATGCGATTTAGGAAAGTTGGCCCATTTCTCATAAGGATGATCTGCCGCAATTACTTGTATACTACTCACGATGATATTTACATTCGCATCGCTGGTAGAAAGTTCACTTTCCAACCAATGCCATTGCTCTTCTCCTAAAATGTCTCCATCTTCATTTACCAAATATCTTCTTTCCTCATCACGTTGCAATGTATCTCTGAAGTAGCGGGTATCTAATAAAATCACTTTTATGCTTTTGTCATTATCATTTAATACATAGGAACTGTAAGCACCTCTTCGATCTCTAACGGGGTCGTTTTGCGGTACGTCCAGAAAATCGAGCATGAGATTTTTGCTGCTATCTTTCTTTGCATAATATTTTCCACCATCATTCACTCCGTAATCGTGATCATCCCAAATGCCGATAATTTTGGTGTTTTTCATCAACTTCTGATATCCTGGTCTGCTTTTCTGCTTCTCATATTTTTCCTTCATCTCACTCATATCCTGGGTATCTCCATAGATATTGTCCCCGGCCATTATCATGAGGTCTGGCTTTTCTGCAGTGATCTCAGACCACATTTGGTCGTCATTGTCCTGATGAGAGCACGAGCCAAAAGCGATAACAGTGCTTGAGTTTTGCTCTTGAGCCTGGCAGCTGACAAGTATAGCAAATAGAGTAATTGAGGGTAGTAGTTGACTTATTTTCATACTGCGAAGTTAGAAATTTAGTTTTTGCTTTATACTCGCTTTTGTTGATTTAATAATTCCATAATATATCTAATCAGATAAATTGAAATACAGGGTGAAAATGCTTACACATGGCCGGAGTAATCTGTCGTTTGTCACGAAGACCAAACAGCCTAATAGAAAAGTGCGTAAAAGCTATTGAACTCAAAATATCTTAATTAATGACAAACAGAGGAAAATTTTTGATGCAATGGGTACTGGTCATACTCATTGCATTTCAATTTTTACTTATTGGCTTTTCTAAACTTACTGGCGAAATGGAACTGGCCTTTCGGTCCTGGAATTACTCTTCGGAGTTTATGTATATCATCGGGATAGTTGAAATTGCAAGTGCAGCAGGGTTGTTTTTCAATAAAACCAGAATTTTCTCAAGCGCGCTTCAAATTATGATAATGATAGGGGCGGGCTACACGCATTGGTTGCATGCAGAGTATTTTGAAATATTAATAAATGTGGGTGTGATGGGCTTTTGTTTTATCATTATATGGTTTGAGCAGGAGAAGCAGCATGACTCCTACCTGCAATCACCAGAAAAACAAATAGTAGATATTAGCTAAATCATCTTTTAGCTATGCATTGATCGTAATTTGTGAGTGCAAGCTCCGAAGCTTGTTCGTCTGCTTCGTCCATGGTGGCACCGGCATTTTGCTTGGTCACAAACTCTATAAACCAGGCATCCATAGTTTTGTCATAGCATTCATCAATTTCTTCTTCAGCGATTACTTCAGTAAAGGCGGAGGTAGCACTTTGGTTATAGTTAGTAAACATAAGCACAAAACCAGCGATTACAATTGCAACAAAGCCAAAGGCAACTAAAGGGTATCTCATGGTATTAAATAATTGATTAGTAGATAAATATACGCAATTAAGCCTGAATTTAGGAGGGAATTTTAAAGATATTTCAGTTGTGCTAGGCCGACAAGAGGTTAATTTTCACTCCATAATAATAGAGCGTACCGCCAGACTGAAGAAAATTTAAATCTTCACGCATCAACGTGAGGTAGGGGTAAGAGCTATGAATATCATCTAATTTAAGTTGCTCTTCTTTTCCATCTTTAAATCTGAGGTGTAGCTTTTCCATGAGTAGTAATCAAATAATGATCTTTGTACTAATGTATATCTCACATAAAGCAATCAGTAATTTTCTCGATGAGTAGCAACAACTACTCGTTGAAAAGAATATTTTTTGATAAATTGAAGCATGTGCTACGATGTAAGTTACCTCACCAAAAAGTTAGAGCGGTATGCCAAACATTACGGCTCTGATGAAGACTGGCAGGATATAAAAAAGAGACTGCCACCTACCTATCATACTCAGGGCTTCGATCATCCGGATATACCGGTAGTTGTGGGTGAAGCACCAGACCGTGTAGACACTTATACCTGGGGACTGATTCCTAAATGGGTGAAAGATGCGGCAAGTGCCACTAAAATTTCTAATTCAACACTCAATGCAAGATCTGAAGAGATGTTTGAAAAACCTTCTTACAAAGGGCCGGCAAAAAGCAAACATTGTCTTGTGATAATCGATGGTTTTTTTGAGCATCATTGGAAAAACGGAAAGTCTTATCCTTACTTTATTCAATTAAAAAACAATGAACCCTTTGCTTTAGCAGGGCTATGGGAAGAGTGGCAGGGTAAGCGAACTGTGACTATTGTAACTACCAGGGCTAATCCGTTGATGCAGAAAATTCATAATAAGCCCAGAGGCAGTGAAGGACCTAGAATGCCACTGATTATACCTCGCGAAATGGAGTCGGAGTGGCTTAAGTCTGTGGCTGATGACATTGACAAAGAAAAACTTATGGATTGGATTGGCCCTTATGATGAAAATGAAATGGAGTCATACACCGTACCCCGACTTCGTGGTAAAGCTTATCAGGGCAACGTACCTGATATTACAAAACGTGTGCAATACGATGAGTTAGATAGCTCACAGGGCAAATTGTTTTAAAAATACCCCTTTCCGTCCCCCTTTAAAATGCAAAAGCCTGACAATCAGATGATTATCAGGCTTTTCTGTACCCAGGGCCGGAGTCGAACCGGCACGTCCGAAGACATTGGTGTTTGAGACCAACGCGTCTACCAATTCCGCCACCTGGGCATTTGAAATTGGGATGCAAATATGATAAATGATCGTTTACTAAACAATATAGGTCACAATTAATTTTAGTATTGTAGTTTTAAATTAGACCTTTTTTGATGACAATAGATTTTATCATTTTTTTAGTTGGTGCGGCCGGGGTATTAGCCGTTTTGTTTTGGGTTATATTTCGTGATCGCTCGCAGTATA
>NZ_SMMD01000729.1 GCF_009711475.1 Fulvivirga aurantia | reverse complement strand
GTCAGACCACTCAAAGTGGTCAGACGAATATAAGATACTTAAACCTCTAAGCGCTCTGCTCAAAACGCTGAGCCCTTATCTGCCCATTTCTGAAGAAATTTCTTAAAAGACTTTGAGTCATATCTGGCCATACCGACTTTTTTGGCCACAATTTGTCCTTCTTTACTCACCACAAAGGTGGTCGGTATAGAGGGCGCTCTTAATACCTCCGGTACCCGACTAGCCGGGGTGTACACGGGAAAAGTGTACTCTTTTCTATCTATAAATTGCTTCACCTTACCTTCGTTGTCATCCATAGAAAGCATGATAAATTCTATAGATGATTTATCCACTTCATCATACAAATCTTGTATACCAGGCATTTCTGCAATGCAAGGCGGGCACCACGTGGCCCATACATTAATAAATAGCACTTTGCCTTTAAACTCTCTCAAATTAATGCGATTGCCAGATAGATCCCTTAGATCTAATTCATAATCAATAATTTCTCTTTCTTCGGTTGGTAGTTCTGTATCAGGAGTGATTATACCCGTGGCAAGTATGGCGCGCTGGGCAAAGGCTGCAACTTCTGTGTGTAATCCAGTGAGATAAAGTGTAAGAAGCACCACTGCAATTACGCCCCATTCTTTAAGTTCTTTCTTTAATTTTACCTTCCCCATACATCACAAACTTACAATTTTGTCGTTTATTGTAGCGTCAGAAGACTGACACAATACGACTGTCAAATTTGCAGGTCATTTTTAGATACGATCAGTTGTATCAATTCCTATTTCTAAATTAGATTTGCCAGCTGTCTAAAAAACGAAAAGCATTAATTTTACAATATGAGTAACATTTTAAAAGTAGCTAAAGAACTTAATATAAGTGAGAAACAGGTTAAATCTGTGGTGGAGTTATTGGATGGAGGCGCAACGGTTCCCTTTATTTCTCGATATAGAAAGGAAATGACGGGTAGCCTTGATGAGGTAGCTATTACTGATATTCGTGACCGTGTTACTCAACTCAGAGATTTAGATAAACGCAGAGAAGCGATACTAAAATCGATAGATAGTCAGGAAAAGCTTACACCTGAGCTGGAAAAAGAGATTAATGCAGCCGAGACCTTAGCAGAGCTTGAAGATATTTATCTGCCGTATAAGCCTAAGCGAAAGACTAAGGCTTCGGTCGCAAGAGAAAAAGGACTCGAGCCTTTGGCAAAGCTTATTTTTGAGCAATCAGGTGTTGACGTTGAGGCCAAGGCGGCTGAGTTTATCAATGATGAGAAAGGTGTTGAAAATGCCGATGCTGCCTTACAAGGGGCTAGAGATATTATTGCAGAGTGGGTTAATGAAGATCAGGAGGCAAGGAAAAAAATAAGAGAGCTCTTTGAGAAAGAGGCACAAATCACCAGCAAGGTAATTAAAGGCAAAGAAGAGGAAGGTCAGAAATACAAAGATTATTTCGAGTGGGATGAGCCAATATCTAAGACACCATCTCACAGACTTCTTGCCATGCGTAGGGGTGAGAAAGAGATGATCTTATCTTTGGATATTAGTCCAGATGATGATAGAGCGGTTTCTATATTAGAAAGACAATTTGTTAGCTCAAATGATGAAAGCGCAGAGCAAGTCAAGGTAGCTATTGCTGACTGTTACAAGCGTTTGCTGCGTCCTTCGATGGAAACGGAAATAAGAATTGTAAGTAAAACCAAGGCCGATGAAGAGGCCATAAGAGTATTTGCAGATAACCTTCGTCAGTTGCTTTTAGCCGCACCGCTCGGTCAAAAGAATGTGCTGGCACTTGACCCAGGTTTCAGAACGGGTTGTAAGCTGGTTGTGCTTGATAAGCAAGGTAAACTTTTACACAACGAAGCCATTTTCCCTAATGAGCCACAAAAACAAACAACCCAGTCAGGCCATGTGGTAATGGCGATGTGTGCTAAATACAATGTTGAAGCAATCGCTATTGGAAACGGTACGGCCAGTAGAGAAACAGAAGCTTTTGTAAAAAGTCTGGGTCTTCCTAAAGAGATTATGATTATCATGGTCAATGAGAGTGGTGCCTCTGTTTATTCGGCCTCTGAGGTAGCTAGAAATGAGTTTCCTGATTATGATGTAACCGTGAGAGGAGCTGTGTCAATTGGCCGTAGATTGATGGACCCATTGGCAGAATTAGTAAAAATAGATCCCAAATCTATTGGTGTGGGTCAATATCAGCATGATGTAGACCAGTCGGCCTTAAAAAACGGGCTAGATGATGTGGTGATGAGTTGTGTGAACTCAGTAGGTGTGGAGCTCAATACTGCAAGCAAAGAGTTGCTTTCTTATGTATCGGGTCTTGGCCCAAGCCTGGCTAAATCTATTGTAGATTTTAGAAATCAAAATGGCCCGTTTAAAGATAGAAAAGCGCTCACTAACGTACCTAGATTGGGAGACAAGGCCTTTGAGCAGGCAGCCGGTTTCCTTCGGATAAGAAAAGCAGAAAATCCTTTAGATGCATCAGCAGTACACCCTGAAAGCTATCACATTGTAACAAAAATGGCAGATGATCTTGGTTGTACGATTCAGGATTTGATCAACGATGTGAGCTTAAGAAATAAGATTAACCTGAAGAACTATGTGACTGAGGATGTAGGGATGCCTACTTTACAGGATATTGTTGAGGAATTAGCCAAGCCGGGAAGAGACCCTCGCGAGACATTTGAGGTATTCAGTTTCCAGGAGGGTGTCAATCATATGGAAGATTTACGTGTTGGGATGGTATTGCCGGGCATTGTTACCAACATTACCAATTTTGGTGCATTTGTAGATATTGGGGTGCATCAGGACGGACTCGTGCACGTAAGCCATCTTTCTGATTCATTTGTGAAGAACCCGGCAGAAGAGGTTTCTGTACAGCAAAAAGTAACGGTTACGGTTATGGAAGTGGATATTAAGCGTAAACGAATCGGCTTGTCAATGAAGAGCGATCCTTTTGGCAAAGAGCCTCAAAGAAAAGCACCTAAGAAGTCTCAGAGGAAAGAAAAGCAGCCTGAGGGAGATTTTCAATCAAAACTCAACGAACTTAAAGGACTTTTCAACAAGTAATTCGCAACATATTCATATTATAGTTAACTTAGTCTTTGTCACTAAGTAGGCTTGATCATGAAAAGGATTTTTTACACACTGTTGTGTTGCACCATAATGCAGACAGTGTTGGCACAAAAAATTAAATATAAGGACCTGTATCCTCTGCTCGAAGCTCAGAAGTATGAGGATGCAGAACCTTTTCTTAAGGAGTTTCTCAAAGACCCAAAAAACAAGGAGAAAAACCCCAACGCCAGTTACCAATTGGGGGCGATTTATAATCAGAAAGCGCTTAATAATGATATTTTATTAGAAACTGAAGCATTTCAAAGTAATGCTGACTCAGCGATTCTAATGTATCAACAATCACTTCAGCTCATAGATGATCGTGAGCTAAAACGCAATGAAGAATATTATGCGGCTTACAAAAGACGAGATATTCGATCGGGCAAGTTTGGTATTAAGCTAGGTGACATACAGTTCGATATAGAAGGTAAGATCAAAAGTCTTGAAGAACGTAAGTCTAAAGTTAAGACCCTCGCAGATTATTTTTATAAAGCACAAAATGCTTATGATACCGCACAACATTTGTATACCAATCTGGTAAATCGGTATCCTTCCGATAAACAACTTTTGCTTCGTATTGACGAAGAAACGTTTGATTTATTAGACGAGCTTAAAAGTAGCTATGCAAAGGCCTTAGAGAATTTCCAAAGCTATAAAAACGTAGTGAGTGGTGTGGGTAATACGTCTTACAATCAGAAATTGGTGGTAAAAGAGATTGTAGACTACCCAGCAGATGGCCAGAGTGAGACAGACCTTACCAACAATAATGTCACATTTTGGGACTACAGTAAGTGGGTAGACCAGGTTAAGAATAAACACCAGGAAGAGGTTGTTCCATTATTTGGAAGGCTCATTAGTTATGATAACGAGCTGGATAAACTGAATAATAAAGTTTCTCAGGATTCTGTTACTGTTGTCGGAGAAATTACTCCTATCGATGCAATACCTGAGTTTCTAAAACTAAAAGATTTCGATCCAAGGCCTATGCCTATTGTCTTATTCCGGTATAAAGTGTCGATGCTTGAGTATAAATCTCACATGTTGGACTGGGAGAAGGATTCTGTAGATGTAAATTATCAGCTCAAAAAATTAGAGCCATTGGTAGTTAAAATACGCGAAGTAGACAGCCTGCTTGTTCAAACCTCTGAACTCGACCTTGAAGAAGAAAGTGAAAATTACGCAGCGTTTGTTTCGAGTCAATATAAGTCAGTTGATGGCCTCAGGTCATATTTGTCCGAGCAGGATTCAAACATAGGGAAAGTTTTGAATGATCACATGGGCACTTATATGAGTGTTTTGGAAAGCTCCAGATGGTTGGCAGCAGAAGGGGATAGTATTCCTTTGTTTGATATAGAAGATGTTTCTAAGTCTCAATATGCACCTTTATTGATCGACAGTTTGATTACTGCGGGTATTGTAATGCATGAAGTTGATTCTGGCAAAGGTTATTTGGCGAACATTACACCTAGTAGGCAACAAGATATAAAGATTGTTTTTGAGTTAGACTCAAATTTTTCAAAGCCGGATAACTATAAAAATATAGAGTCAAAAAGCCTTGTGATGTCGACTGATGAAGAAAATTTATATTTCACGTTATTTTATTCACCACTACAAGAAGAAGAAGGTTTCGCGGCTACAGCAGCGAGGGCTAATCAAAAAGGATTGAGTTGGGTAACGAATTTAAAATTGGCCAAAAAGCCTGACTCGTTGGGCTATAACATACAAACGGGTGAAATCATTATCAATTATGATGTAGGTAATGTCTCAGGTGCTGGTGGATCATTGTTGGGAGCCAAGCTTACACTTTCTAAGGAAGGCGCTGTGGTAAATCAATGATAACAAGTATTACTCAAAAAGAAAGGCTGATCGATTTGATCAGCCTTTCTTTTTGTGACAAGCGCTTTAAAGTTTATTGTTGTCCGACTAGCTTTTTCCAGTCCTGAAATCTCATGTCAATTCTATTTACGATAGACTGGTAATTGTCCCAGCTATCCTTTACATGATAGATAGAAGGTAATTTTTGTACAAGTACTTCATCATAATCATTTCTATAGAGGCCACCTCCATAATAGTAATAGGTAAACATATTACCTGTTTTGTTAAATAGCTCATAGCCAAGATAGCCATCCCAAATTTCGCTTAAGATAGTACAAGAGATCTCTCTTCTCGAAAATCTGAAAATTTGCATTTCGGCTTCGTCTTCAAAATACTCACTGTATAATTGATTGTCGATAACCCAGCCAAGATACATGCCTATATGAACGTAAGCTTGCTCAATCGGTAACGAGTCTGGGAAATTTCCCAAAAAATGGCTTTTCGCGTTGTCGTAAATCGTTTTTTGAATGTCTATCTTCTTTTCAGCTGTCATGATTCGTTATTTATGTATTGAAGTAATGCGTAATATACTAATTGTATCTCAATGGAAAAACATATAACCTAAAAGAATCGCTGCGATTATACCTGCTAAATCGGCTATCAATCCTGCTGTAATCGCATATCGGGTTTTGCTAATATTCACAGAGCCAAAATAAACCGCTACTATATAAAAGGTGGTTTCTGTGGCTCCTCTAAGTACGCTGGAAAGTTTACCTGCAAACGAGTCAACCCCATGTGTTTCCATCGTTTCCAGCATCATGCTTCTTGCACCACTACCGCTGAGAGGCTTCATAAAAGCTGTGGGCAGCGCGTCAACAAAATCGGTATTAACACCAAATAGTGATACTAAAGAGGCGATACCATTGATCATAAAATCAAAGGCACCCGAAGCTCTGAATACACCAATAGCCACGAGTAGTGCTATCAGGTATGGTATGATTTTAATGGCTATAGCAAAACCTTCTTTAGCTCCTTCAATAAAGGTTTCATAGAGGTTGATCTTCTTTCTAATGCCCAATAACAGGAAAAATATGATAAACGAAAATATGATGAGGTTACTTGCAACTGATGATATAACACCCAGCTTCTCTTGAGGTATAGTGGTGAAATAGTAGACTAAAGCCCCGATTACAACGGCAAAAGTGCCCAGATAAGCAATGATCGTTTTGTCAAGCAAGTTGATTTTTTGATAGATTGCTATGGTAATAAGACCAACAAATGTAGAAAAGGAGGTAGCTAATAAGACTGGTAAGAATATATCGGTAGGATATTCTGCGCCCATTACTGAGCGATCAAGGATTACAGTCAAAGGTATGATGGACAACCCTGAAGTATTTAACACCAAAAACATAATCTGCGCATTAGAAGCAGTATCAGGCGTGTCGTTGAGGGTCTGCATCTCTTTCATAGCCTTAAGGCCAAGTGGCGTGGCGGCATTGTCCAGGCCAAGCATATTGGCAGAGAAATTCATGATAATTGAACCAGATGCGGGATGATCTCTAGGTATACCGGGAAACAGTTTTACGAAAAAAGGCCCTACAAGCTTAGAAAGGATTTTTACCATGCCACCTTCTTCACCGATTTTCATTAGGCCCAACCATAGCGACATTACACCTGTGAGGTAGATAGATATCTCAAAACCAACCTTAGACATCTCAAAAGTTGACTGTACAATCTTTTGAAACACCTCATAATCCTGAAAGAAAATAAGCTTACCTAATGCCACAATAAAGGCTATGAGAAAGAAGCCT
>NZ_SMMD01000540.1 GCF_009711475.1 Fulvivirga aurantia | reverse complement strand
TGCACCTTCTTTTACTAGTAGTCCGGTAACTTCTGTAAATGAAGATACCGCTTACAGTTATAATATCTCCACAACAGATCCTGATGCAGGTGATGTTTTAGAGATTACAGCATTATCAAAACCTGGTTGGTTGAGTCTTGTCGACAATGGTGATGGTACAGGGCTATTGAGCGGTACTCCTCTAAATGCCAATGTTGGAAATAACGAGGTGGTATTGAAAGTTGAAGATGGTGCGGGTGCATTTGCCAACCAATCGTTTACAGTCGTAGTAAACAATACTAATGACGTTCCGGTGATAACCAGCACACCCCCAACCACAGCTCAACAAGGATTGCAATATAGCTACAACATGACAACTACAGATCCTGATGCAGGAGATGTACTTACGATAACGGCCCCTACAGGACTGCCGAGTTGGCTTACTTTAACTGACAATGGTGATGGCACCGCCTTACTTGCTGGTACACCCGGCAACCCGGATTTAGGTACCCATAATGTATCACTTAGGGTAACTGATGCGAGTGGCGCCCAAGACAATGAAAACTTTCAAATCGTGGTAGACAATACAAATGATCCTCCAGTATTTGAAAGCTCGCCAATAACATCAGTAGACGAAGATGATTTTTATGATTATCAAATTCAAACCTCAGACCCTGATGTGGGAGAAAGCCTGGATATCGTAATTATTGATAAACCATCATGGCTCAGCTTTACAGATAATGGAGATGGTACCGCTGTTCTTTCCGGCACACCGGTAAATGAAAATGTTGGTAGTTATGCCATAAAACTTCGGGTAACAGATCAGGCGGGTCAAACCACACAGCAGAATTTCACACTAACTGTAAACAATACCAATGACGCTCCACAGTTTGTGAGCAGTCCGGTTACTACAGTTTTAGAAGATGACAGCTATACTTATAACATCGTGGTGGGTGATGAAGACACAGGAGATGCTCTCTCAATCTCGATAAATACAATACCTTCATGGTTATCTTTTGTAGATAATTCAGACGGCACAGCGACTCTTTCTGGTATGCCATTAAATGAAGATGTTGGAGTCATATCTATTTCTTTACAGGCTCAAGACGTTGCAGGGGCTACTGTGAATCAGGACTTTAACCTTACTGTGGTTAATACAAATGATGCACCAGAGATAACAAGTACTCCCGTCACTACAGGTCAACAAGATGATTTGTATACATATCCGATTACAACTTCAGATGTAGACGCGGGAGACATACCTGTTATAAGTGCGGATAACTTACCTCAATGGCTTTCTATAACAAATAATGGGGACGGAACGGCTGAGCTCACAGGTACTCCTGGTAATGCAGATGTCGGAATTGCAAATATCACGTTAATAGCCACAGATGGAGGCAATGCTACCGCAACTCAAAGCTTTCAAATAACTATTGCAAACATAAATGATGCTCCGGTTTTTGAGTCTCAGCCTGTAGTAAAAGTAGCGATTGGTGATGCTTATACTTACGAAATTGTTACCTCAGACCCTGACGCTGGTGATGATGTGTCACTTTCAGTGCCAACGCTTCCAGGTTATTTAAATTTTACTGATTATGGAAATGGTAACGGACGATTGTCAGGGGTAATTTCAGTGAATGCACCACAGAATAAAAATGTGAGTATAGTTGCTACAGACATGAATGGAGCTTCTACCAACCAGGATTTTACTTTTATTATAAACAACCCACCTGTGGTTACGAGTTTTGAAATTTCAACAAACGAAGATGTCGGTTATGACTTTGCAACTGAAGACTTCGCAAATAATTTCATCGATGATCAAGGTGATGTTTTAGAGTCTATACTTATAGAAAGTCTTCCTTTAAACGGGACATTGAATTTTAATGATCAGGAGGTAACGGTTGGTCAGGAAATTATAGCCACGAACCTGAATGAATTAGTTTACTTGCCAGCATTAAATTTCTTTGGTGAAGATAGTTTTACCTGGCAGGGGTTTGATGGCCTTTCAAGTTCTGAAAACACTGCTACGGTTTCTGTGGAGATAATAAGCGTAAACGATGCACCTCGAATAATTACGAGTCGTCAAAATGATGTACTCGCCCCACTTGAGTATAGCCTTGGCGATCCTGAAATAAATATTGTTGAGGAAGGTGAATTATCTATAAGAGATGATGATGATGATGATTTGATTACCGGTGCAATTATTTCCATAGCTGAGAATTTTACAAGTGGTGATCTGCTGAATATAGAACAGTCAACAGACTCAGAGTTAATCGTAACCTATGACCAATCACAAGGCATACTGACGGTGGAAGGAGAGGGCTCTGAAGCTAAATACACAGGTGTGCTGGAAAAAATCAAGTTTAGTAGCCCTGTAAGTGGTTCAGCCACCTTATCAGATAAGCAAATTGAAATTATAGTAATGGATGCTTTAGAGAGTAGTAATGTAGTGTCAAGAGCAATTAACATTACCGAAGTATTTCCGGAGCTAGACTTAGTTAATGCATTTACTCCTAATAACGATGGCGTTAATGATATTTGGGATATCGGCAACCTTCAGTTTTACTCTGATATTGATATTTCAATTTTTGACCAAAATGGTACGCTAATATATAACTGCCAGACGCAAAACTGTAGCTGGGATGGTAAGGTAGGTGGTAAAGTACTGGCGGTGGGGCCATATTTCTACACCATTGACCTCAATAATGGTAAGCGAACATACAAAGGCACGGTAACGATTTTGAAATGAAAATAGGTAAATCAATCATATTAGTAACCGCTTTTTTAGGTTATTCAGTATCGGTTTTGGCTCAACAGCTTGACTACTCTCAATACTATGTAAACCTACCGACAACCAATCCTGGATTTACAGGTATAGATGATTTTCTTGACCTAAAGGCAGGTGTAAGAGAGGGTTGGAATGATTTCGATGACGATAATACGAGTGCTTATATAAGTGCTTTTGGTACACTCAATAAGCCGCTTAAGCACATGATAAGAAGTAATTCTTTGAGAATAAGCGACCCTGGCATGTTTAATAAAATAGCATCTAATAGAAAGCTTAGGAGAAAACATGGCCTTGGTGGAGTAGTTTCTACTAGAAAGTTAGGCCCATACCAATCAACTCAATTGGCCTTGAATTACGCTTATCATCTGCCTATTTCCAAAAAATTAAATTGGTCATTTGGCACTCAGGTGGGCTATCTTTTTCAAAAAGTAGATTTCAGCGGTTATACCTTGAGAAACGAGGTAGACGACCAATTTTATCAGGCATTACTGAGTAGCAATGAAGGGCAGCAAGGCAAGTTAGGCATAGATTTTGGGACAGTAATATATACAAGTAAGCTCTATTTGGGGTTTTCTTCAAGTAATCTGATTGTAAAAAATGTGTCTAGTGATAACATTTTACAAGAACAGAGTAATTCCAGATTTAGAATGCAGATGGGTTACAACTTTGATATTTCACCCAATATAGAAATGAACCTGGCCGGTGCTGGTGTTTACTACGAGGGAATTGACCCAACTGTAATGTTAAATAGCAGGGTAAGGTTTAAAAAGATTGTTTATATAGGTGCGGGTTACGAACATGATAAAAGAGTATCATTACTTTTCGGACTTACATCTGAAGGCAAATTTTCGTTAAACTATTCGTATGATAAATTTATATCCCAATTGACTGATTTTAACGTTAATAGTCATGAGGTAGTAATTGGGGTTACTGTTTTTAATAAATATAACCTGACTCAGAAATTTTGGTAGGCTTAAATATGAAAATAAAA
>NZ_SMMD01000882.1 GCF_009711475.1 Fulvivirga aurantia | reverse complement strand
CGCTTCACCAGTATTAATTGCTACTTCTTCGCTAGTAAAGTAATCAGTGTGCGTGCCATTGAGCCTCGCATCACTAAAAGTTACGTTTTGTGACTCTTTAGACATGTTGATAAGCACAATCACTTCATTTCCATCTTTGGCCCTTACAAAAGACAATACGTTTTCATTGTTATCTTCGAGGAACTCAGGCATAGCACCATATTCACCGTTAAATAGTGCCTTATTATCTTTTTTCAATTTTATAAGCTTGGTATAAAATGCTTCATACTTGATGTCTGACCAATCAATTGAGTCTTTGTCAAAGAAAGCCAACCTCTTGTCTAGCCCTGCTTCCTGGCCACCGTAAAGTAATGGCATACCATAAGCTGTAAAACTAAATACAGCAAAAGCTTCTCCACCATCTCCATAGCGCTCATTGATAGTCCCTGCCCATGAATTCTCATCATGATTAGTGATGAAATTCATTCTATAAGCTCTCTGACCATAAAGGGCCAAATCGTTTTTGATGTGCTTCTCAATATGATCAGCAGTTTCTTCACCTTTAGCGATAGCTTCTGTCATGTGCAATAACGTCCAGTCGTAAGTCATGTCAAAGTACAGGTGCATGCGAGGCTCATCCCACTCGGCTAACCAGAATAGGTTTTTGATAGGGTCTAGCTCATTTCTAAGTTCTCCCCAGAAGTAAAGCGGAATTTCATGACCGGCATGGTCAACTCTAAATCCATCAATATCTGCCTCAGTTACCCAAAACTTCATGGCGTCAATCATCGCATCTCTGGTGTCCTTGTTGTATAAGTTAAGAAGGGCTATATCAGACCAGTCAGCCTCATGTACCAGGCCATTCTCACTGTCTTTGTAGTATGAAGTGTCAGTGTCAAGGTATGCGGCCACACGGTTTACCTCTTCTCTGGTCATGTAATACTCCGGGTTGGTCTCAAGCCAGGCGTTATCAAAAGAAGTATGATTTGGTACCCAATCTAAAATTATATACATACCAAGGTCATGCGCCTCTTTTACAAGATTTTTAAAGTCATCGAGTGTGCCAAAATTTGGGTTTACATTTGTATAATCTTTTATAGAATAATAGCTACCTAACGGCCCTTTTCTGTTTTTCTCACCAATAGGCTGAATTGGCATTAGCCATAATATATCGACACCCATTTTTTGCAACCTTGGCAGGTGTTCTGCAAAAGCATTTAGTGTGCCCTCTGGCGTGTGCTGTCTGATATTTACCTCATAAATGTTCATGTCTTTCGCCTTTTCAGGGAAAGTATCAGCAGATGACGTGGCAGTACTATTACTGTCTTGCTGTTTTTCCTTTGGCGCACAAGAGGCTAAACAAAGAATCGATAGAGATATTGCTAGTAATTTTTTCATAAAGTGTTTAATAAGTAATTATTTCAAAGCTGTAGGGAGGAAGTTCGAGTGTGTTTTCACTAACCGAACCTCGGAAATTTGTCTTGTAGTCATTGCCCGAATCAAGACTATAAGTCTTTTTACTGTTTGATTTATTGAATGCAGCGATCACATGATTATCAAAATAATTTCTCTCAATGACAAGAAAATCATCTGACTCCTGAAGGATATTAAGGTCTCCAAAAATAAGGGCAAGGTTATTTTTCCTTAAATGAGTGAGTTTTCTGGCTCTTTCTAGAGTGGCTTGCTCCTGAGTTGTAAGATTTTCAAAACGCATCATCCTTCTATTGTCAGGATCGTTTCCTCCTGGTGAGCCAATTTCGTCACCATAGTAAATCACAGGTATACCTGGTATTGTCATCATAAAGGCTGTAAGTGACGAAAGTTTGTGATAGGCAGTCGTATCCTGCACTTCTATTTCCCTGGTCCAGCCGGCCAATTTCGTGTCTTCTTCAAATTTTAACGAGCCATCGGCATATGAGATAAAGCGAGGCCTGTCTTGATTTCCAGTGATGTAACCCATGAGGTTATGATCACCATAGTAGGAGAGACTTTCCCTTAGTGAATTAGTAAGTCTCTTAAAAGAAACCTCATCTCTGGCGAATGTCGACACAGCATCATCATACAAGTTGAAATCAAACTGAGCATCGAGCATGCCTGTGTTGATATAACTGCTGATAAGCTCACGGCTTCCGTAGGTTTCACCAATTTGGAAAATCATTTTGTCCTCTGGTTTCACCACCTGTTTCTTAACTTTTTCTGTAAGCACCCTCCAGAAAATTAACGGAATGTGTTTGGTAGCATCGTGCCTGAAACCATCTATTTTATACTCTTTCAACCAAAATAAAGCGGAGTCGGTCATGGGATCTACAATTTCCATTCTGGAAAGATCCAGCGTGGGCATAAACGTATCGAACCAGGTCGTGAGTCTATGCTCATCCCATCTTTCGGTATTTAAAGAGCCATCGGGCAGATAAAGATCCGTTGCCCAGTCTTTATTGTTTTGATATACGGGGTGCAGCTCATGAACGTGATTAGCCACATAGTCTAATAAAACATTCATGTCACTACTGTGTGCACTATTCACAAGGCTGTGCATTTCTTCGCTTGTTCCAAATCGATAGTCAACCACCTTCGAGCGGATAGGCCAGTAGCCGTGGTATCCGGAAAACGCAGTTTCAGGGGTAGGGTACTTGCCATAAGCACCTTCAGGGTTTTGGGTGATAGGAGAAAGCCATATGGTGTTTACGCCAAGTGACTTAAAATATCCATCAGCAACTTTTTGCTCTACACCAGCTAAGTCACCACCCTGATAATCAGCTTTTGGGTGTACTTCTGGGATATTTAGCGGTTTATCATTAGAAGTATTGCCATTGTTGAACCTGTCAACCATGAGGAAATACATAATCATGGCTTCCTTGTCCTCTCGGGTAAGCTTTGAAGCATCAGCCAGTACTTTTCCATCTTCCAGCGGAACCAAAACTTCATTTGAAAGGCCTTCGTTATTGTACGCCCAAACTCTTAAGTGACTTCGGCCTGTTTCTTTATCAGACTCAGGTAGGGTAAGAGTTATAGCTTTGCCTTCAATATTTACGGCTTTTGATGGCAACATGTAATTGTTGTAGAAAGCAATGATAGCAGTAGCCGGATTTGAGGCATTAATTATGATTTCATTGGCATTAGTAGAGTTTGTACTTAATAATGGTAGTTTACCTCGATCAGCTCGCGGTATTCTAATAATTGAGTTCCAGCCTCCCATGCCGTTATCCACTGAGTCAGGATTATTAGGATCTCGCACCTCAACACCATCAACTACATATAAATATTGGTATTGCCCCGGATTAAGTGTAACGGTGGCTTTATAACCGCTGCCAGTATCTTCGAGAGTAGTATTGTTTGGGTTCCAGGCGTTGAACTCTCCCTTAATTTTTACATCAGTTGCACTGCCACTGTATGAAAAGATATGTTCTGTTTTATTAGATTTTTTAAGCAGTACTGATTCTGCAATACCACCAGACCAAAAATGTAATAGAGAAGCTGGTTTTTCTAAATCACCGTTTAATAAAAGCGAGTTTTCTTTAGTCTCAAGGCTAAGAGAGCCGTCTACTGTGATAGAGTCGATTCTTTCGGGCTTGAGTACATAATCGGTTAGTGTTATTTCTGTACTCCCATTTTGTAAAGTAATAGGGCTAGCCTTACCAATTATCAGCGGCTCTTCGTGCTGCTCGATTGTCAAATTTTGATTTTGACCACAGCTTAAAAGTAAACTTGCAAAACTACCAGCTAATAATAATCTCTTCATCACTGTTTGCACAGGTTATGGTTTTTATAGAATCAATTTTTAATCTCGGCTCTTCGGCAGCATAAATCGGATCAAAGTTGGAGATTGGCTCTACAAATTGATAAGACTTGTTTACTGCTTCTACTGGTTGATCATTTTGAGAATAGGTAGTATCATCAAAACCGTGAAGACAAACCTTAAGTGTGCTAATTGCCGAATTATACTTGCCGTTTATCTTACTAATCCTGATTACGTTTTCTTCAGGAGCATAATCAATTTTTCGCTCGTAAAAATTATCCTGCTCATAGTCATATGAAGTGCCATCATCTTCATAATAGGTGAAGGTATTGCTCTCTTTACCTTTGTAAATATGTAATTCTAATACATCACCTTTTTCTTGCGTATTATCTCCTGCGTCAGGGTAAAGTGGTAAAATAGCAGAACCTTTTACAAATAACGGCAGCTGTTCGATCGGGCATTCTGCCACTATTTCCTGATCGCCACTATATTGCTTATCGGTAAATAGCTCATACCAATCTCCTTCCGGTAAAAAGACCTTCGTAAGTTCCTTGGTACTTTCTACTGGAGCTACCAAAATAGAATCACCCATGGTGTACTGGTTTTGGTAAGCTTCCTGATAAACCAGTGGAGTATGTGTGTAATCGATGGCTAAACTACGTACGACAGGCATACCGGTATCTGCAGCTTCTTTAAAGAGCCCGTAGATATATGGCATGAGTTTATATCGTAGTTTGATATAATTACGAGATATTTCTTCCACTTCTTCTCCATACGCCCAAGGCTCAGAATCTCTGCTATTGATCATCGAGTGACCTCTAAAGAAAGGTGAGAAGGCGCCTATTTGAATCCATCTGGCAAAAAGGTACTCAGTGGCATTTCCCACAAAACCTCCTACGTCATATCCAGCGAAAGGAACACCGGCCAGACCCATACTATTTACTAACCTAACCCCTAATAACATATGCTCATCAGTGGCTACGTTATCACCCGTCCAGACAGCTGCATAGCGTTGTATACCAGAAAATCCTGCTCTCGTGAGGTTAAAAGGCCTTTTATTCCCCATGAGATTTTTAGTGCCTTCGTAGGTACTTCGTGCCATTTGCATTCCATACACGTTTCGTCCTTTTCTGGCCGTGGCTTTATCTCCATCAAAGTCAAATTCAATCAATTCTGGTAACATCTGACCCCAGGTGGCGATTTCATTCATGTCATTCCAAAAACCATCTATGCCTATATCGGTGTAAACCTTTAGGTTTTCTTCCCACCAGGTTCTGGCCTTAGGGTTTGTGAAATCAGGGAAATGGCACCATCCGGGCCAAACTTCACCACTGTATGGTGTATTGTCAGGGTACTTGACAAAAATATCTTCGTCATTACCTGAGTGGTATGGCCCATAGCCTTCTTCAATTTTTATACCCGGGTCGCACATTACCACAATATGAAAGCCACGCTCCTGCAAGGTTTTAATCATGGTTTGCGGGTCCGGAAAGCGCTCACCGTCCCAGGTGAATATCTTATACTTTTCCATGTAATGGATGTCGAGCACAATCACATCGGCCGGTATGTCTTTATCCCTAAAGGTCTGAGCTAAAGTAGTCACCTCTTTGTCAGGGTAGTAGCTATATCTACATTGCTGATAGCCGATACTCCAAAGAGGGGGTAGGCTCATTTTTCCTGTGAGCACGCTATATGCTTTTATTATTTCGCCTACATTCTCATCATGGATGAAATAATAATTCATATCACCGCTATCGGCAGCGAAACTTGAGAAGCGGTTGTTTGACGCTCCAAAATTGAAATGCGTTTTGTGAGAGTTGTCTAAGAAAATACCATAAGAAAGGCCACTATGCACCCCTATGTAAAAAGGGGTAGAGCAATAAAGAGGATCTCCTTCCTCAGGATAGCCAAAATAATCGGT
Organism: Fulvivirga aurantia; assembly: GCF_009711475.1. Lineage (GTDB taxonomy): Bacteria > Bacteroidota > Bacteroidia > Cytophagales > Cyclobacteriaceae > Fulvivirga > Fulvivirga aurantia. Next base: position 7,845 of record NZ_SMMD01000882.1, on the reverse strand, counting down.
ATTCCAATGCTGGTAACCATGGCCTTTTCTATCCAGGGGGCCTGTTTTTTCTCCCATTCCTATAAAGCGCTCTCCCTCTTGCAGGCTTTTATAAGTGGTTATCTGCTCACCGATGCGTGAGGTACCAAAGCCAGGATCATCCTGGTTGATCACCTTGCCTGTTTTGTCTAAGAAAGTAAAACGAGTATTCTCTTTGGTGATTTGTAAATCGAATTTGGGTAAAGAAATAATAACTGCATTGTCATTATCATCTATGGTAAAGCTCGTTTTCTCAGGTTTGGTAATTACTGAATAAGGATTTTCATCGTAAGTATCAGTAAAAGTAATGTGTATGCGTACGGTGTTATCAGTGTAGATCAACACCTTAAAATTTGCCTGCTCTGTCTTGCCAATAATGCCATTTTCGGTATTCTCAAATGAAGTAAGATTGCCGAGGGAATGGCTAAGATTTTTATGTGTAGAAACTGAAGGTTCTAGCATCTATTTTTGGAATTTCTAGTCTGTAAAATGTGCACTTTTTACCAGCGCTTATTGATCAAATTAATGATATAATCGCTTAAAAATCCCATGATCGACCTAAAAAAAAACCGCAAACGATTGCGTTTACGATTGAAATTTGGTAGTGAATTTTGACCAACTTTTAGAAAGTCCCAAAATCACGTAAATGACAAAACCAGAATTGAGATTAAAATTTAACTTCTCACTGAGGAAGCACGGACAATAATATTTGTCTTTAGTGTGATAGTTTCCGGCTCGATTACCTCGTCTTCTTTTGCCTCAATTTCTTTGATGAGTAATCGTGCAGCTTCCTGCCCCATGGCAAACCCTGGTTGATCGATGGTGGTCATGGCAGGATCTGTCATTGAAGTGAAACGCCAGTTGCTAAAACCTACAAGTCCGAAGTCTTTGGGTATTTTAAGGCCTTTTTCTTTTACAGCCATCATTGCACCCAATGCCGCGATGTCATTTATGGCAAACAAAGCATCAGGTGGATTAGGCGAATCTAATAGCATTGAGGTGATTTCCTTGGCATTGTCTTCATCATCAGAGGAGTGGTCGCTAAGGATGAGACTTTCATCGAGAGGCACATTATAGGCCTTAAGCGCTGCTTTGTAACCCTCTAGCCTTTTTCTGCTGATCAGAAGACTTACAGGCCCGCCTAAGTGCGCAATGCGTTGGTAACCTTGTTTAATGAGGTGTTCTGTAGCCTGATAAGCGCCATCAAAGTCGTCTACCAATACCTGACTTGTTTTTAAGGCATCGCAGGCCCTGTCAAAAAACACCATCGGCATACCTTTTTTATAGATAGAGAGAAAATGATCGTAGTTAGTCGTTTCTCTAGACATAGATATAAGCATGCCATCTACCCGATTGTTAAACAACGCCTGTGTGTCCATTACCTCACGGTCGTAAGACTCGTTGGATTGCGACACGATTACACTGTAGCCAGCGTCATAAGCCACGTCTTCAATACCGCTTATAACAGTAGAAAAGAAAAAGTGAACAATCTCTGGAATAATTACCCCTATGGTATTGCTCTTACGCTGCCTTAGGCTTAATGCTATAGAGTTGGGTTGATAGTTAAGCTCTTCTGCAAGCTCCTTAACGGCTTTTTTTGTAGCCGGACTGATGTCCGGATGATCTTTAAGCGCACGTGATACAGTAGATGGTGATATATCTAATGCTTTAGCTATGTCTTTTATGGTTACCTGGCTGCCTTTCATGTTCTTAAAAATACTTTATAAAGTGCCAATATAACAAAAGGCTCACTTTTTTTCATTTTCTGAACGAAGATAATATTATTAAAGCTAAAGTTGAATTATTGGAAAAATGCAATAGATGATTTTGGAGGCATAATATAGTACTAAAACGAGGGGTGGTATAAAAGTTTGTTTAAATACTGATTTTATGCAATCGTTTGCGAAGACGATTTCAATAATTAAGATTGAAAAAACAGCCCCTAAATGTTGCTAGAATCGATATTTATTTTAAATTTAATTATATGAAAGTTACGATTGCGTTACCTGAATGTTGATTTTTTGTTGCTAAAACCAAAGCGCAAACGTTTGTTATGAAGTTGCAAAAGGGTATCAGTAAAGAGTAAGGAAAAAACTATTAATCTTTAAATAATCATATAATTAACCTAAGCTTATGAAACAAAAATTTTTACTTTCATTTTTATTTCTACTACTGCTGTATTCCGCTCATGGGCAGAGTAAGATATCAGGTGTCGTCACCGATGCCGAAAATGGTGAAGGGCTCCCTGGGGTAAGTATAAGCATTAAGGGCTCTACAATTGGTACAGTTACTGATTTTGATGGTAACTATTCATTAAATGTGAGTTCGGGTGATATTTTGACCTTTTCATTTATTGGGTATAAGACTCAGGAAGTTGCAATTCAAAACCAGTCTCAGCTAAACATTCAACTTAACCCAGATGTAACTCAATTGAGTGAGGTTGTAGTTGTTGGTTATGGTGTGCAAACTAAAAGAGAGGTTACTGGATCGATCGCAAGTGTAAACAGCCAGGAACTTACTGAAATTCCTGTGCCGAGTTTTGAGGCAGGATTACAGGGGCGAGCTGCTGGTGTACAAGTTGTACAAGGAAGTGGAATGTCTGGATCTGGTTCGATTGTTCGAATTAGAGGTATAAGCTCTATTAGTGCTGCAGGTGATCCGTTATATGTTATTGATGGAATTCCAGTAACTCAAGATCAGTTTATTTTAGGGAATGGTGGTTCTGGAGCGATGAATTACAATCCATTAGCGACACTCAACCCTAATGACATTGAATCAATAGACATACTAAAGGATGCAGCAGCCGCTGGTATCTACGGTTCAAGAGGAGCGAATGGTGTAGTTTTAATTACGACAAAGAAAGGGAAAAGAGGTAAACCTAAATTTAACTTCAACTCTACTTTGGGTATTTCTGAAATGGCGTTTGAGCCAGATATGCTTTCAGCTGCAGAATACATTCAATTAAGACAAGAAGCATGGGAAAATGATGGAAATACTGGTAGAGTGCCTTTACCCGATGGCTTTTCTTGGGAAGAAGCACTAGCCAATGATACAGATTGGATTGATGAAACTACTCAGAGGGGATTTAACCAATCTTACAATCTTTCAGGAACATATGGAACAGAAAAGTTCAATACTTACGTAGGTCTTTCATATTCAGATAATGAAAGTTTTCTAAAGGGAAACAGCTTTGAAAGAATGAGTGCCAGAGTGAATTTAGAATATAAGCCTTTAGACAATTTATCTGTTGCACTTTCTCAAAACCTTTCAAGAGGCCTTAATGATCGTGTTGATTTATTTGAAGGTAGCTTAGGTGCTGCAATGTCTTCAGCTAACCCTATATTCCCAATTTTTGATAATGATAATCCTGATAGAACCTATTATCTACCAACTAGTGCAGATCCAGGTGGATGGGGTAATCCTGTAAGGGTGAGAGAGTTGTTAGATTGGCAGACAAGAGAATATAGAAGTGTATCGAATCTAAATTTGGTATACAACCCAATAGAAAAACTAACAATTACCGCTACAGGTGGACTGGACTATCTTGATTTGCAAGATGATCAATATAGACCTGCAGAACTTATTAATAGTACCACATCATTAGGAAACGCTAATCAAGAAAATATCTATATTACAAATTTCAACTACAGCTTAACCGCTGCTTACGATTTTGCACTTCCCAACGATGATAAGTTGAAAGTTTTGATTGGTCAGGAGTTTCAAAGATCAACAACAGATAGAAGTTTATTTAATTGGACTGATGTAAGCGGACCAGTTAATGAAGATTTTGCGAAGGGTAATGAGACTACACTTAATGAAACTATTGAGAACGTAGGGAAGTGGTCATTCCTGAGCTATTTTGGTAGATTAAATTATAGTTTACTTGATAAGTATTTTTTCCAAGGTACTGCAAGAGTCGATGGTTCTTCAAGGTTTGGAAAAAATAACAGGTATGGATTCTTTCCTTCAGCCTCTATTGCTTGGATGATGTCAGAAGAAGACTTTTTCGGTAACGGAGGGTTCGTTTCATTTCTTAAGTTGAAAGCCAGCTGGGGTTTAACAGGTAACGCTAATATGCCAGATTTTCAAAGATTTGGAAACTTTGGAGTTGGCCAAGGAAGTCTGGTATACAATGGTGAACCCACCATTTTTCCAGAAAGGTTGAATAATCCAGACCTTCAATGGGAACGCACCAGAACGATAGATTTTGGTATTGAAGCAGGATTCTTAGAAGACAGAATAACCACAGAGTTAGCTTATTATCACAAAAATACTACTGATGTACTTATCAATATAGGTACACAGCCGAGCACAGGGTTTACTAATTTCTGGGACAATTTTGGAGAAATAGAAAATCAAGGTGTTGAGTTATCATTAAATAGTAGAAACCTAGTGGGTGATTTCAAATGGACAACCACTATTAATCTAGCTCATAATACTAACGAAGTAATTGATATCGGAGGTTACTCTTCAGATGCTATTGGGGGTGGATTCAATGATACGAGAGTAGTAGAAGGTGAGCCAGTAGGTGCGAATTTCTTAGTTAGATTTTCAAGGGTTGATCCTGAGTCTGGCCGACCAATTTGGTTAGATAAAGACGGAAATGAAACTTTTGATTTTGATTTAGAGAATAGAGTAGTTGTAGGATCGGTGATTCCTGATCTGACAGGTGGAATTGGTAATAAGTTTGAGTATAGAAACTTCGATTTAAATGTTTTCTTCACGTTCACTGTTGGAGGTAATATCTATGATGGTTCGGCTAAAAGACAGTTGCCAAGTCAGGTGACAGTATGGAATTTCAGAGGTGACATAGCTGATCGTTGGAGACAACCAGGAGACATTGCAGAACTACCAAAGCTAACTCTTGAGCCTATTCAAGGGCCTGATGGAGGAAGCGTATGGCAGTATAATTCAACATTGTTCTTATATGATGCGAGCTATCTTCGACTAAGAAGTCTGAGCTTGGGTTACAATTTACCTTCATCAATTAGCAGTAAACTTAATCTCCAAAATGTGCGATTGTCTTTAACTGGTAGCAATCTTTTAACATTTACCAAATATCCAGGTGATCCAGAAATAGCAAGAGATTTCCAAAATGCTCAAGATAGAAACCTGAGTCCTAATGTGTCTTTCCTGACACCTCCTCAGCAAAGGTCTTTCACTTTTGGTCTTAATGTTCAGTTTTAATCGATGACTAATATGAAAAAATCATTTATATATATATTATCAGCCGCTTTGATTTTCACAGCTTTTAGCTGTGACGAACAGCTGGAATTAGAAGAAGAAAATGTGCTTCTCCCAGAAGAGGCACTTGTAGATGCAGAAGACTATGAGCAATTACTCAATTCTGCCTATGATGTTTTAAGAGGTAGTAATGGGAGATTTCTTGGAGGTCAGTCTCAAATATTTTCTGACTTATTGGCAAGAGAAATTGATGAAGCTGGTTTAACAGGTGATTACGAGGAGATTTATCGTAGAAATACTGGCTTTTTCAATGGTTCTGTATCAGGTTATTACCAAGAGCCTTACATTACTACATTCAGAGCGAATGTATTATTAGAGGAAATAGAAGGGGTATCAGGCGTTACACAGTCTGATATCGACCGGATAAAGGGTGAAGCCTTCTTTTTAAGGGGTATCTCACATATGGATGTTCTTTTGAAATTTGCACAGCCATACGGATTTACATCTGACAACTCTCACCCTGGTATAAGTATTAAGACCGAAGCTTCTCAAGAGGTTGTACTAAGGTCTACATTTCAGGAATCATACGACCAGGTCGAGTCAGATTTATTACAAGCCGCAACGTTATTAGCGAATGGTAATGATAGAGGATTCGGGTTTGCCGATGAGTACGCAGCAAAAGCTTACTTAGCAAGATTGTATTTTTACAGTAACCTATATGATCAGGCCTATGAGATGGCTAATGATGTTATAGAAAATGGAGACGCATCATTAGATTCAGATTTAATGGTGAGATTTTCACAAGGTCAATCTGATGAAGGTGTCTTTGTAATGCCAAGTTTGAATAATCAAGATCATAGAGGAGTAGGTTTTACAAATAACTATCGATCTGATGTAAATGATCCAAATCTTAAAATTGACTCAGATGTTTATGAGCTAGTTGCTTCAAATAGCGATGATTTAAGATATGCATGGTTTATAGTAGAAGAGGAAGATACTGCCGATGAAGAGATATTCATCACCAAGTATAATGGCTTAGATTACTTTGATATGCCTTTGATACACATCACTGAACTCAAATTGATAAGAGCAGAATCAGCAGCCATCCTTAATGAGAATCTTAACGTGGCGATTCAAGATATCAATGATATAAGAGAAAGAGCTTATGGTAGCGCAGATGAGAACTTAGAGGCTACAGCTTCTTCCAATTCTATAATAGAAGCCGCTCGTTTAGAGAGGAGAATAGAAATGGTCACAGAAGGTGCATATCTACATGATGTGAAGAGAATAGGTGTTCTGGAGCAGAGCCAGAGTGTAACAGTAGGAGGAGCAACATGGGACTGTAATGGTTTATTGCTAGAATTTCCTGCTCTAGAAACTGTAGAAGGTTATGAAGGTAACGAACCTAATGGCTGCTAAACTTAAAGAATTAAAGAAATGAAGAAAATATCAATACTAATATTAATGTTAACAGCCTTTATGGGTTGTCGAGAAGAATTTGATGATATCGGTGAGCCTTTTGATAGAGCATCGGGTATATCCGGAACCTGGACTTTAAGTTCAGTTATTCAAAATGATGAAGGAGCTATAAGCAAGGGGTTCCCACTATTTGTTCAGTCCTTAGATATTACTAACAGAGCTGGATTTTCAGATTACACTTTAGTGCTTAATCAAAATGAGGATGGAAGCCCTACAACTTTCGAAGAACAAAACACAAATGCACCCAGTATTATTGGAATTTCTTCAGGTAGCTGGAAACTAGATGATCCGGAAGTTCCTGAAACAATAACTTTTTCTGGTGATAGTGGAGAAGAATTTAAACTAACAATTCGCAGCTATATAGGTCTGAACGAAGGTCAGCTTTCTTTAAAGTTGACAAGGTTTTCTAATGGTAAGCCGGTGCTTTCATACGTTTATAATTTTGAGAAATAACATTATGAAAAAATATATAATACTAATAGTTTTTATGATAGGAAGTGTCGGTCTACGAGCTCAAAGTTGTGATCAGGCCACATTTTCAACTGAACCTGCTGCTTTTACAGCAGAAGATGAAGTCAAACTGTCGGTGGATCTATCAGGGTGCACTTATTTATCAGGACTTGATGAAGTTTACATCTGGATATTTGTTCCGGGCGGCCCTGGGCCGGATGGCGTTGGAGGAAATGGTGATTTTTGTAACGGGTCTAATTCAGAACTGCTAATGAATAATGAAGGAGAGGGGGTTTGGAGTTTTACATTTACCCCAACAGATTTATTTGATGCTACGCCAGCCGAGATCGGTGGTCAAATTGGTTTTATACCTAAAGAGTTTGCGGCATGTAAAGGTAATGGTGATCAAACAGTAGATTTGTTCCTTACAGTAGACCCATCTGAATTTATTCCGACAGAATCCAGAACGTTCCCTGCAAAATTTGGTCAACACGATTTTGTGACACTATACTTTGATCAAAATCTAGCGCAAAATGAAGCCATGGCGACCTTAGATGAAGTTTACGTTTACACGTGGGCCAATGGTGTTGATTCTACTGGGATGAGCATTGGAGATGTTGCAAAGGCAGAATGGACAGAAGTAGGTAATACAGAGGAATTGAAAATGTCAGACGAAGGAGAAGGTATCTTTTCACTGACTTTTGATTTGAATAC
>NZ_SMMD01000901.1 GCF_009711475.1 Fulvivirga aurantia | reverse complement strand
TCTCACCAACAATTGCTTTGCTTATAATAGGTGTGCTTTTTACAGCCCTTATTGTTTTGATTTTTTACTTAAGAAAAATCAAATCAGAGGAGGTAATAGGCCATAACAAACTCCAAAAAGCTTACGAAAAACTTAACAGCAGCGAAAAGGTGATGTCGTTGATATATGAGAATGCCAACGATTTTATAGCCTTATATCAGCTTGTAGAGGGTAAATACATAATCCAGCAATTGCCAGAAAGCTACTTGCAATCCCTGGAGAAACACACCGGCTATACCAAAAAAGATATCATAGGGGAGCCAATTTCTTTTTTATATAATGATGTGCTAAATCTTACATCTGACGAAAAAGCCCTCAGGTATGAAAACCTGAAGTATGTCGTAGAAAACTGCAAGACCTATAAATATGAGGAAGACTATAAACGCCCTAACGGTACACGCGGCCTGGCTAAGTCTATGCTCATCCCTATGGCTGATCAAGGTAAGTGCAGGCATGTATTGTATGTTTCTCGTGATATAACAGCAGAGCGGGACGCAGAATTGAGACTGGAGAGGGCGGTCAAGATGTTTCAAAGTCTTGTTGAGAATAACCCGGCAGCAATTTTACTATTCAATAGTAATGGTAAAATAGAGATGGTCAATAGCAAGTTCAATGAATATTTTGGTTACCATGGAGAAGAAATTATTGGGCAGGATGCTACGATCATTGTACCCAAAGAACATTACCCTACCTTATTTGAAGTAAGAAAAGAGCTCAATACACGACCAAGAGTTTATTATTTTGGTAGAGACAGGAAGCTTACCGCCCTTCGCAAAGATGGCTCAACTTTCAGTTGTGAGCTTATGCTGGCGCCTACTTACGTGGAAGACACTTTATATGTAATTGCCACGATGCTTGACGTAACCTTTTACCGAGAAGCCCAAGCTAAAATGCAGGAAAGCAAAGAGCAGCTGGAATCGCTGATTGACAATATGCCTGGTATGGTGTACAGGGTAAGTAGCGAGCCACCTTTTGGAGTGCACTTTGTGAGCGAGAAAAGTAATGAGGTGCTTGGGCACTCGCCTAAAGTAATCGATGAGAAAAATCTTGTACCTATAGATGTAATAGATGATGAGTTTCATCAGGAGATGTGGGTAAAGTCTCGTGCCGCTCTTGAAACAGGAGAGGGGCAGGAGTTAATTGTTAGAACGAAAGGAAAAGACAAGCGCTGGCTGATAGATCGATTTAAGCCTGTGACCTTAAGTACAGGAGAGGTAGTGTTTGATGGTATCTTGATAGATATCACAGATAGAGAAGAAAACAGAGAGCGATTAAAAACGGCAATCGATGGCGCCAGGCAAGGTATGTGGGATTGGCAGATTCCTACGCATGAAGTGGTTGTAAACGCTTATCAGGCAAGTATGATTGGCTTTGGTTTGCAGGAGGTAGGTACCTCTTTTGACTGGTGGGCCGCCAGAGTACACCCCGATGACAGAGAACGCATCTATGAGCTTATGATTGCTCACATCAAAGGAGAAACGGAATTCTTCGAGGTTGAATATAGATTAAAAACAAAGCTCAACACATTTAAGTGGATAATGGTGCGTGGGCAGGTAATCGATAGAGATAAAGAGGGTAAAGCACTGAGAGCCATGGGTGTGCATCTGGACATTAATGAGAGAAAGAAAATGGAAATTGCTCTGGTAAAGAGTAGAGCGAGGCTACAGGCGCTAATTTCTAATCTACCAGGTATGGTGTACAGAAGTTTTTATGAAGATGGTTTCGCCATGTCATTTGTGAGTGAAGGTGCCAAGCAACTCACAGGTTATCTTCCCAGAGAATTTACAAGCGGCAAGCTGAGTTTATTTAAACTGATTAAGCCTTCATATCATGATTATGTAAAAGAGGAGGTAAGTAAGGCACTTGCAGAAAACAGGCCTTACAACTTAATCTACGAGATAGAGACTCCCTCTGGTGTTAAATGGCTGTTTGATAAAGGGCAGGAATTGGAGAAAGGTCAACTTGAAGGGATTATTACTGATATCACTGAGCGGGTGGAGGCCGAAGAACGAATTATACAAACCATCATTGAAACAGAGGACAGGGAACGCAAGCGTATAGCTAGCGAATTGCATGATAACCTTGGCCAAAAGCTCACAACGGCTTCATTAAATTTCAATGCGCTTAAATCACAGCTCAATGATGAGGAGCTTTTAGATCGGGTAAGCAAAGGGTTGACTCACCTTACTAATGCGATAAAAGACGCCAGAGATATTTCTCACAACCTAATGCCTAGAAGTATTGAAGACTTTGGTTTTGCCTTGTCAGTAGAAAGCTTGATTACAGAGTTAAATCGTATATCAGAAACCAAATTTGAGTTCTACCATAATCTCAATGAGAAAAACCTTAAGGACAGTGTTGGGTTACATTTATATCGTATTACGCAAGAAGCGATAAATAATACGCTAAAATATGCCAATGCAAAGACAGTGACCCTGCAGGTAATGGCTTATGATGATGTGATCATATGGTCTATAGAAGACGATGGCAAAGGTTTTAACAAAGAGGAAGTCATGCAAAACCACCATTTTGGGTTAGACAGCATGAAACATCGTGTGCAAATACTGTCAGGAAATATTGAAATTAATAGTCAGGAAGGTAGAGGTACCAACCTTACCATAGAGATACCAGCAAAAAAACATTACTTTAATGAGCAAGATTAAACTACTTATCGTTGACGATCACCAAATAGTACGTGATGGAGTTAAGCTTTACCTCGAGAAGAATGCAGATTTTGACATTGTTGACGAGGCAGTCAACGGAGATGATGCCCTCAAAAAACTTAAGGATGTAACTGTAGATCTGGTCATGATTGACATAAATATGGCTGAGATGAATGGTATTGAGGCTACAAAGAATATTACTGACACATATAAGGACGTGAAAGTGCTTGCACTCACCATGCATAACGACTACCAGCACATTAAGGCCATGATGGATGCAGGAGCAAGTGGCTACATTCTCAAAAGCTGTGACGAAAAAGAGATGCTTACTGCAATAAATGCAGTAATGAATGATGAAATTTTTTACAGTAAGGAAGTGGCCCAAACTGTAATGAATAACCTGGCCAGGAAGAAACCAAAGGCAACAGAACAATTGGCCACACCACTCACACCGCGAGAGCTGGAGGTTTACGAGCTTATTTTAGAGGAGATGTCTAATCAGGAGATAGCCGATAAACTTTTTATAAGTGTAAGAACTGTAGAGGTGCATAAGCGCAATCTCATGGAAAAGACAGGAGCCAAAAATTCTACAGGGCTCGTTTTATACGCAGTCAAAAATCAACTTTTCGATAACATTTAAGGGAAACACGTAGATCGAATTACGTATTTGTGCTTAAATCAGGTAGCTGGCAACTATTTACATTTGCAGTTGTGAAAAAAACTAACTGTATGAAGAAGCTGCTATTGATAAGCAAAAATCCCGTTTTGGTAGAACTTATGCCCGATCATGAGTATGAAGTGTCGTGGTGTAATGACTGTCAGAATGTGAATAAAGAAGAGGTGGTGGCAGATGTGATCGTGTATGACAGCTTCTCATACGGTTTAACTACATTAAAAAACGATTTCTTTACAGATAAAGCGTTGGTAATTCTCGATGGATACAAGGAGAGTGCATTTGTAAGTTCGATTACAAATTGTAGCAAACGTGCTTATTTATTAGTTGAAGATTTTATTGAAGAACTGCCCCATGCTCTAAGTGCTGTGTTGAGTGGAGAGACCTTTGTTACCGAAAAATTGTCGTGTCCGTTGCCCTAAGGGAAAACACGTATTTTAATAAATAAGCAAAGTCCCTTAGAAAATAAATTTTCCAACCCACCATCTTTACGATATGAGAAAAATTTTAGCAATCGAGAAGTTTCAGGATGTGATTTTAAAGCACGTATTTGTCTTAACTTTAGTGCTACTTAAAGTACTATGTGAGTATTTTCTTGCTAGTTAAATCTTTCCGAAACGATACAGGTAGTACTCTATAATACTACTGAAGAAAGCAAATTCGTTATCGTCTAAAACAGTTTTTATATGAAGGTATTTATGATCAGCTATTATCACCAAAGCGTTGTTGTGATAAACAATCTCTTCGATGAGATTTATTTTAATTTTTTCCTTCAAAGAAAGCATACCCTGGCCGTAGCTAATGTAGTTACCCCCAATCTTTATAGCCGACCTGGTCAGTAACACGGTCAATCCATAGGCCACAAGCAAACAAGTACTGGCAAATAAGCCTAAATAAAATAACTGAAAATCTTTGGTGAACATAAGTGCGCCAACAATCACTATGGCTATTACTGATAGTCCTATGGTTACTTTCTTATAAATGTCGAAATGTGCGGGTATGGTTATTACCGCATAATCATCTTTTTGATTTACCTCTATAGATTTCAGGTCTTTTGTTTGTCGTGGTTTCTTAGGGGTTGTCTTTTTCTTTTTCCACTGCTCGATAAGCGGAGTGTTAAGCTCCGAAAACCTACGGGTGGTAGCCTTGGCAAACATTTTATTCGTTAAGCTGAGCCTCAGCATATCAGCGGTTTCTTCACCTAATCGCCTTACTTCTAGCGGGGTGTCTGTGCAAATGAGGTGCTCATCTTCACCCAACAGGTACATTTGATAGTCGATATAAGGACCTCTTTTTGAGTCGACACTTGTTGAGCGTAGTTCTATTTTTTTTATTAGCTTCTTATCTATTTTTCTGTATTTGTAAGGTAAAAATAGTCCTTTGATTAAGGTGATTTTGTTTGAGTCCTTGTCGTATTTAAGTTTATGATAAGAAGCTAATGTAGAGATGTAGAAGAGTAGTAATACCAACCCTAATACCAACAGAAAAACCTGATCGGTTTTTAACCACTCCCAGATTAACACCGAGGAGCCGATTAGCAGTAGAATACCTAGCAGCCGGGATGCCGTTGAAGAAGGCCTCTTTAAGTCAATCTGCTGCATTTTTATTTATAAGAAGCTTAGTTTAAGGTTATTACTTAAAGCTATTGAAAAAATGAATCTAACCAATTTTATAATGTGAGCCAAAGCAACGACCTAAGTGATGATGATTTTATCAATACGCTTTCTCAAATTTCTCTTTGATTTCAGTCAAACATAGATTACCGATGCTGCCTTCATGCGTATGCTTCACTTTTTTTTCAGGCTTATATTCTCCTTGCAAAACTTCTTTGCCGACTTTTTTATAGGCTTCTCTAAATGTCAATCCATCCATAACATACTGATTCACAGTTTCTACAGTAAATAAGTGATCGTATATTGGCTGATTGATTATGTCTTGATTTACAATGATGTTTTCTAACATAAATGTGCTGACCTCCAGGCACTCCTTAATTGAATCTATATTGTTGATAAGCAACTCTTTTAATACCTGTAAATCTCTATGATAACCACTCGTGAGATTGCTTGTGATTGACATCAGCTGCCCTGGCAGGTTCTGAATGACGTTACATTTCGCTCTTACCAATTCAAAAACATCCGGATTTTGCTTGTGAGGCATTATGCTTGATCCGGTTGTTAGCTCTTTGGGAAAAGCAATGAAATTAAAGTTCTGAGACATGTACAAACACACATCAGAGGCCAGTTTAGATAATGTGGAAGAGGTAGAGGCCAAACCATAAGCTACTGATGTCTCTAACCTCCCTCTGCTCATTTGTGCTGCTACAACGTTATATTTCAATGAATCAAAACCCAATAAATCGGTTGTCATTTGTCTGTCGATAGGGAAGGAGGTACCATAGCCGGCAGCAGAACCAAGAGGGTTTTGGTCAGCGATCTTGTAAGCTGCATTCAAGAGGGTGATGTCATCAACGAGGCATTCGGCATACGCACTAAACCACAAACCAAAAGATGAAGGCATGGCCACCTGCATATGTGTGTAGCCGGGAAGTAGCACATTTTTGTACTTGTCGCTCAAATTGATCAATGTATGGAATAGCTTATTTATCAGCCTTTTAATTTGGTCGATCTCATCTTTACAATACAAATGAAGATCGACTAGCACCTGGTCATTTCTAGACCTTGCCGTATGGATTTTTTTACCTGCTTCACCTATTTTTTCAGTGAGTTCGTGTTCGATTTTGCTGTGTATATCCTCAAACTGCTCTTCAATTTGAAAAGTGCCACTTGCTATGTCTCCTTCTATTTCATCCAATGCATGCAGGATTTGATTTAACTCCTGAGTGCTTAAAATGTCAATTTGAGCCAGCATTTTAGCATGAGCTATATTTCCTTGTACGTCATATTTAGCTAATTTTTGATCTAAAAGTCTGTCTTTTCCTACTGTAAAGCTCTCAACGATGTGAGCTGTTTTATATCCTTTGTCCCAGAGTTTCATGGCTATTTTATTATTGTGTTTAGTAAGCTGGTGTAAATTTCAATTCCTTTATAAATCGCTTTAATCTCAATAAACTCATCTGCTATATGTGAGTTGGTTGAGATACCCGGCCCTATTTTTATTGAGGGGCAAGTTAAAAGTGCCTGGTCAGATAGTGTAGGGGAGCCATAAAGCTCAAGGCCTAATTGTTTTCCTGCAAGCACTGCCGGGTGGTCCACAGCGATTGATGATGAGTTAAGTCTATAGGAGCGAGCTTTTAATTGACTATGCGTGTGTTGCTCTATGATTTTAAATACCTCCTCATTGTTATAGTATTCATTGGTACGTACATCAATTACAAATGCACATCGGTCTGGAATTACATTATGTTGCGATCCTGCCGTAACTTGAGTGACGCTCATTTTTACCGGGCCTAAAAAGGTGGAGGATTTTGCAAATTCATAATTACTGATCCACTCGATGTCTTTTAGGGCTTCATAAATAGCATTTGTTGTATTTCCGTGTGCGGCATGGCCTGCTTTGCCATGTGCACATCCATTGATCACCATAAGACCTTTTTCTGCAATGGCCATTTTCATTTGCGTAGGTTCTCCAACGATGGCAAAATCAATCGAGGGCAGCATTGGGTATAAATAGCTTATACCATTCGATCCTGATATTTCTTCTTCGGCCGTTGCCGAAAAAATGAGATTATATTTCAGGTGCTCTTGCTCGTAAAACTGCATGAAAGTAGCCAATAGTGATACCAAACACCCTCCCGCATCATTGCTTCCTAACCCATATAATCGGCCATCTTCTACCTTGGGCTCAAATGGGTCTCTTATGTAGCTACTATTTGGCTTCACCGTATCGTGATGAGAGTTAAGTAAAATACTTGGTTTCTCAGGGTCAAAATACTTATTTACAGCCCAAACGTTATTTAATGCTCTTTTAGCGTTGATTTGATTTGCCGATAAAAAGCTTTGAATGATGTCAGCAGTCTTATTTTCTTCTTTAGAAAATGAAGGGGTCTCAATCAATTTTTTGAGCAAACCAATACAGGAGTTTTCTATTACCTCAGCCATCATAATACAAGTTTGGTGTGATTGTTTGTATCCTCAGTCAGCATTTTATAACTGCCTATTTTTACAGATTTTACTCCATTTTTAAGTGCCTTAAAGCAGTTTTCCAGCTTGGGAAGCATGCCTTCATAGATCTGTTTATCCTTTAAAAGCGCTGTGTATTTTTTTTGAGAAATCTCCTGGATTACAGAATCAGGTTGCTTTATATCTGAGAGCACTCCTTGTTTCTCGAAACAGTAAACAAGCTCAGTTTCAAAAAACATGTTCATAGTGCTCGCGATCGCTGCAGCCATGGTATCGGCATTGGTATTCAGCAATTGACCATTCCCGTCATGTGTAATAGCACAAAATACCGGTGTAAGGTTGGCCTTTATCAATTGGTTGATTAACTGGCCATTTACTTTTGTGATATCACCGACAAGACCATAATCCACCGGGCTTTGCACTCTTTTTGCAGTTCTTACACTATCTCCGTCTGCACCTGATATACCAATTGCGTTACAACCGATCTTTTGCAGTTTGCTCACAAGTGATTTGTTGAGTTTGCCTGCATAAGCCATAACTACCACCTCAAGATCGGCTGATTGGGTTATTCTTCTGCCGTTTACGAAGTTTGGTGTAAGGCCAAGTTGTTTACTGAGGTTGCTCGCCACCTTACCACCTCCATGCACAAGTATTTTTGGGTTTTTGAGCGCACTAAAATCTTCTAAAAATCTGTGAAGCATTTGTGCATCGTCAATTACCTCTCCTCCAATTTTTATCACTTGTAACTTCATAATTGTAAGAGGTTTAATAGCACAGCTTGTGCAGCGTATGTTCTGTTATTGGCTTGCTCGTAAACGAGTGAGTTTTGTCCATCTATCACTTCATCAGAAACCACTACATTTCTTCTTACAGGTAAGCAATGCATAAATTTGGCATTGTTAGTAAGGCTCATTTTCTCTGGTGTGATTTGCCAATCAGTCATTTCACCACCTATTGTGCCATAATCCTGATACGAAGACCAGTTTTTAGCATAGACAAAATCGGCCTGTGCAAGCGCCATATCTTGATTGTGTTCGACTTTTACATCTTTGCTGAATTGAGGTGCCAAATCAAAACCTATCGGATTGGTAATGGTCAAATCAACCTCGGCAAGCTTCATCCACTCAACAAAAGAGTTAGCCACGGCTTGTGGGAGTGGTTTCACATGTGGCGCCCAGGTAAGTACAACCTTAGGCTTATGAGCCACCTTATGTTCTTCAATGGTCAACCAATCGGCCAACGACTGTAGTGGATGCAGCGTGGCACTCTCAAGTGAAATAATGGGTACATGGGTATACTTTAAAAATTGCTTGAGTACCAACTCCTCATAATCAGCCTTTCTATCATTGAGTGAAGCAAAAGTTCTGACACCGATTATGTCACAGTATTGTGAGAGCACGGCAACAGCATCTTTGATGTGCTCCTGTTTACTGCCATTCATCACGACCCCTTCATCCATCTCAAGTTGCCAGCCATCCTGACCAACATTCATTACAATCACATCCATGCCTAGATTATTGGCAGCTTTTTGTGTGCTAAGTCTGGTTCTCAGGCTAGGGTTAAAAAATAGCAGGCCTAATGTTTTATTTTGGCCAAACTCCCTGTAATCAAACGGCTTAAGTTTTATCTGTTTAGCCAGTTCAAGCAGTTGAACAGGAGATGATATATCATTTATACTTGTAAAATTCATTGTTCTTAGTTTTTAGAAATAGCTCGCCTTTAATTGCAGGCCGCTGGTTTCGTCCAGATTAAATAGTATGTTCATATTTTGGATGGCCTGCCCGGCAGCACCCTTTAGCAGATTGTCTATAACACTTGTTATCAACACCTTTCCATCGATTTTTTGAACTTGAAGCAAACAGTGATTGGTATTTACTACCTGCTTGAGATGAACTTGCTGAGTGGTTACAGAAGTATATGGGTCTGACTCATAATATGTGCTGTATAGATTAACTAAATCTTCCTCATCAATCGAAGAATTGAAATAAACACTCGCCAAAATCCCACGCGTAAAGTTTCCTCTGTGAGGTATAAAGTTGAGGCTACCTTCAAACTCTGGCTGCAAGCTTTTTAAACTCTCTGAAATTTCCTGTAAGTGTTGATGTTGAAAGGGTTTGTAAATAGAAATATTGTTGTTTCTCCAACTGAAATGCCCTGTCTCACTTAAACTTCCTCCGGCTCCGGTTGATCCAGTAATGCCATGAATATGTACTTCTTGTGGCAGAAGATGCGCATTCGCAGCCGGTAGTAATGCCAGTTGTATGGCAGTGGCAAAACAACCCGGATTTGCTATGTATTTTTTGTTTTTGATTGTCTCTTTCTTAAGCGGTAGCAAACCATAGTAAAACTGTTTGTTTCCTAAATCTCTGGAAGCGTTATGTCTGAAATCACTGCTTAAATCAATAATCCTTGTTGAAGAACTAAATTCATTTTCCTCTAGAAATGATCTTGAGTGACCATGACCCATACATAGAAATACTACATCGACAGCGTAATTTATTGATTGGCTAAAAGCAATCTTTTTTATAGTAAAAAGGTCACCATGCACTTCCTCAATTGCAAGGTCAGCCTTTGAGTGACTGTAAATAAAGTCGATCTCGGCCTCAGGGTGATGCAGTAAACATCTGATCAATTCTCCGGCTACATAGCCACTACCTCCTATAATGCCAACTTTAATCATAGCTCACACTGTTTACTGCGTTATAAATTTGCGTGCTGTTATTAAAGATTTTCGTGAATCCTTTAACATCTTCTCCGCTCCATTGGTCATTGGCTTCTCCATAGATACCAAATGCCGATGTCATAAGGTCATGAGGTGAAGTAATGCCTTCAATCTCAAAACTGTAGGGAAAAAGCCTGATGTACACTTCACCAGAAACATTCTTCTGTGTGGCCTCTAAAAACGTTTCTATATTTCTCATCACTGGCTCAAAATATTGTGACTCGTGAATGAACATGCCATACCAACCAGCCAACTGTTCTTTCCAATGTAATTGCCATTTAGAAAGCGTATGCTTTTCTAAAACCTGATGAGCAGCTATAATCACTTTGGCAGCGGCTGCTTCAAACCCTACTCTGCCTTTTATACCAATTATAGTGTCTCCAACATGAATGTCTCTACCTATCGCGTACGCTGATGCAATTTTTTCAATCTGTTTGATCAGTTGGGTAGGGTTAGCCGTTTTTCCGTTTACTGCCGATAACTCACCATTTGTAAATGACAGCGTAATTTGTTGTGGCTCTTTTGCTGTAAGCTGACTGGGGTAAGCTTTTTCAGGAAGAGGAGTGTTTGAAGTGAGTGTCTCAGCTCCGCCAACACTTGTGCCCCAAAGGCCTTTATTGATCGAATACTGAGCCTCTTCCCACTTTATAGCAACACCATGAGCAGCCAAAAAATCGAGTTCCTGCTTTCTGCTTAACTGCTGGTCTCTTATAGGTGTGAGAATCTCTAGATTAGGTGCTACCAGTTGAAAAATACTGTCAAACCTCACTTGATCATTGCCAGCCCCCGTGCTACCATGTGCGATATAATCAGCATCAATAGACAACGCATATTTGGCCAATGCTTTAGCCTGATGCACTCTCTCTGCACTCACTGAAAGGGGATAGGTGCCGTTTTTTAACACATTGCCGTAAATCAAAAATCTGAGTATGTCTTGATAAAAAGCATCAGTTTGCTCAAGCACAATGTGTGAGCTAGCCCCCAACTGGTAGGCTTTGTCTTCGATTTGTTTCAGGCTCAGTGTGTCAAATCCACCAGTGTTGACTATGGCTGTGTATACATCTAGTTGTAGTTCGTGTTTTAAATATTTAATGCAGTAGGAGGTATCCAGACCACCACTGTAAGCGAGTAGTACTTTCTTATTTGACATCTGAAGTGATTTTTGTGAGGTTGAGCAATTGCTTTGATTTTACTTTGAGTCTTTCCTTGAAAAACTCTTTAAACTTTGTCCAGGCAAGCTTTTTTGGTAACTGCCTGTTGGTTTCTTTGCTTAGATCGCAGATCATACCTGTGCAAAGACACATACTTTTGCTTGTTCTCATAAGTATGTCATAGTTGTTGCAACTCTGGCAACCCTTCCAGAAAGTTTCGTCTGTAGTGAGTTCAGAAAAAGTGACGGGTCTGTAACCAAGGTCAGAATTGATCTTCATCACCGCCATACTGGTAGTGATACCAAAAAGCAGTGCGTTTGGAAACATCTTTTTAGAAAGGTCGAAGGTCGCTTTTTTGATGACTTTGGCCAGACCTTCATTTCTATAATCTGGGTGAACAATAAGGCCTGAATTAGCTACATACTTCTGATCTTGCCAGCTTTCGATATAGCAAAAACCAATAAGTTTATCTTTGTGTAGGGCAATAATCGCCTTACCTTGCTCGATTTTTTGTTTGATGTACTCAGGTTGTCTTTGAGCTATACCCGTACCCCTTATTTGTGCCGCATCTGCCATCATTTGACAGATAGATTCAGCATATTCCAGATGGCTATTATCAGCCACAGTAATTGTAAATTTCACGAGAAAATAGGATTTACTTTCTTTTCAGAAAGAGATGATAAATAGATAAAACTATGAGGATAGCAGAGCACGTAGCTCTGCAAAGAGTGTATTACGCCCTAAGGCGTAGGTTCCTATTGCGTGAAGTAGATAAAGACAAAACAATACCCTGAGCAAGAGAGACTTGCTTATTGATTAGGATATTTGTGAGTTGTTCTGCCATTGTTAGGGCAAAGGTATGTCAATTTATTTTTAATAAGCAAGTACGGGGATCTTGCAACGTGGGTAAAAACTGGTTTAGAAATAAAAAAAGATGCCTCAATGTCATTTGAGGCATCTTTTCTATGATTGAAGAAAATTTAAATTAATTTGCTTCGATCTTTTTATCGATAGGATTTCCATCGCTATCCACTTTTACAACCGGAGCGATATTGAGCTTCTCAACACCATCTAATTGTGTTTTTGCATCACCCACGATTATATAAGTCATCTCTTCAGGATTCATGTATTTGTTCATGATCGACTTCATGTCTTCTACAGAATAATCCTTCAAAGCTTTTTGATTTTGTCTTACGAAATCTTCAGGCAAATCATAAGTTGATATCTGTTGAAGTATATCAAGTTTATCATTGAGGGTTTCGTAATCTCTTGCTTCTTGTCTGATCAATGCAGTCTTGGCTTTTTCAAGTTCTGCTGCATCATAATTTGTCATATACTCTTCAAGCACACTTTTAAAAGTCTGTACAGACTCCGGTGTTACATTAGTCTTTACGCTTGAGTACATGGTGAAAGGCGACTCCTGAGTACTGCTGCTTAAGAATGAGTAAGCACCATAGGTATAGCCTTTCTCTTCTCTCAGCACCTGAAATAACTTAGCACCGGAATTGCCACCTAGCCCATAATTAGCCACAGTAAGAGGGAAATAATCCGGGTGATTTCTTGGTACTGCCATGCGCTCTATACGCACTACTGACTGCTTTGCATTGTCAAAATTGGCAAAATACATTTCAGTATTGGCTGGCGTGTTGTTTATTTCATATTCAGGGAAGTTTACTTCCTTAGCCGCCCATTTTTCTTCAAGGCCTTTAAGCGCATTTGTTACCTTATCTGAATCTACACTACCTGCTATGTGAAATGAGCTGATGCCAGGTGCATAGTAATTTGCATAATAAGCTTTAAGATCATCGATAGTGATTTTATCTACAGATTCTAATGTTCCGCTTATAGGCTGTGAGAATATATGTCCTTCACCATACATCATCTTATCAGAAACATTTGATGCGATGATGTTAGGGTTGGCATTTCTCTGCTTAATCGAGTTGATCTGATTTTTCTTAATTCTGTCAAACTCTTTTTCGTCCCAACGAGGCTCTAGAAGCATCTCTTCAACAAGTGCAACTGTCTCATCAAAGTACCTTGCCAGGCAATTGGCAGTGATTGTGATGTACTCACGAGACGTATACATGTTGATGCTTGCTCCAATTTGCCCAATCGCATCTTCCAATTCTTCAGGAGTCTTGTTTTTAGTACCTTCCCGCATGATGTCAGTCATCAGACTAGCTACACCTGGCAACTCAGGGCTATCTAATAACTGACCTCCCTTTATTCTTATACTAAAGTTTACCAAAGGCAACTCATCAGACTGTATGCCATACACTTTCATGCCATTAGAAAGCTTAGTTTCAAAGATCTTCGGAGCAGAAACAAGCGGTGTTTCTCCTAATTCAGGTTCAACCGATCTATCGATGTTGCTAGGTGTCTTTTCAATCTCAGCTACAGTTTCTTCAGTACTTTCAGCGGCTTCATTAGGCACAATTTCCTCCATTTTCACTTCTGCCTTCTCAGATCCTTCAACGATGAGATCTAATTGCTCTTTAGGTACAAAACTTGTCATTACGAAAGGCTTGTCTTTGATGTATTTCTTATACACCTCCATCACATCTTCTTTGGTAACAGCCAGAATATTTTCTATATCTGTTGAGATATAATCAGGAGAGCCGGCAAACTCATTGTAGCTACTCAACTGGAATGCTTTGCCTAAAACACTAGAAATACCATTGTAAAAACTGGTTTCTTGTCTTGCTTTTATGCGCTGTAGATCTTTATCAGAAAAACCATTTTGCTCAAACTGATTCAACGCAGTTTGTATAGCAGCATACACAGAGTCAAGATCTACACCATCTTTTGCTCTCACACCGATATTAAATTCACCAGCAAGCTCGCTAGAATTGTTGTAGGCAAAAACGCTTTGTGCATATTCAGTACCTTCTACCAATTCTTTATAAAGAGGGGCTCTTTTACCTTCAGTAAGAATTTCTGCCAATGCACTTAAAGCCCATGAATCAGGATGGTAAGATTCTACTGTAGGGTAAACCATACGTAGGTCAGGCACCTTAGCATAGTCATCTTCATGATAAAGCATTTTGCTCTCCTCTAAAGATACCGGCATAGCTTCCAAGGGCTCTTCTTCTCCTCTGGATGGTATTTCTCCAAAGTATTTTTCTACCCATGCTTTAGTTTTTTCTTTGTTGAAGTCACCAGCAATTACAAGAGTGGCATTATTTGGTCCATACCACTTGTCATAAAACTCCTTCACATCATCAAGCGTAGCTGCTTCAAGATCTTCAAGTTCTCCGATTACTTCCCAGTTATACGGGTGGCCTTCAGGGTAAAGCGCCTTTTTGATTACATAAGTTCTGTGCCCGTAAGGTACATTGTCAACTCGCTGGCGCTTTTCATTTTTTACTACAGGTTTTTCACCTTCCAAATCAGCTTTTGTAACTGCATTGATGAAAAAGCCCATACGGTCAGATTCCATCCATAGAATACGCTCAAGGGCATCTTTTGGTACTACTTCATAGTAAACCGTTCCGTCAGACCAGGTGCCACCATTAAATGTACCACCAAGGTCATTGATGTTCTTAAAGAAAGCGCCATCTTCCACGTTTTCTGACTTTTGGAAGAGCATGTGTTCAAAAAAGTGAGCAAAGCCAGTTCGACCTGGTTTCTCACGGTTGGAGCCTACATGTACCTGGATCGCTACAGCCACAATAGGATCTGAAGTGTCCTGGTGAAGGATTACATCAAGGCCATTGGGTAATGTGTACTTCTCATTTTCGATAGAAAGCTCAGTATTACCACTGTTTTCCTCTTTTTCGCCTCCGGTTTGACAAGCCTGGAATATAACCAGAGCAGCCAGGAAAAGGCATAAAGACAGTTTTTTCATTTGCATATG
>NZ_SMMD01000522.1 GCF_009711475.1 Fulvivirga aurantia | reverse complement strand
CGACTACGCTCGGGATGACAATTTAGGATATCCTGCGCACTTTCGTAAGACCAGTCATCCCGACCTTTTGGAGGGAACTTTGAATAACTATCAAAGTAATTCATTACCTGATTGAACGATCAAATATTTAGAGTTAACTTAAATAAAAAGTGTCTTTGGTAAGTCAGAGTCAGGTTAAGATCCTAGAAGAAAAACTATATGTCAGACAATAAAATACAGGTACAGCCGCCAGAAAAACATACAGGCATAAAATTAACGACACCAAAACGTGTTGCAGGAGGTTTGCCAGCTATAACCTCTTCAATGAAACATGTCTATGGAGAAGTGGGTGTGGTTGCAGGTACCAAAGCTATGCTCAACCTTAACCAGTTTAAAGGATTTGATTGCCCTGGTTGTGCCTGGCCCGATCCTGACGAAGACAGATCCATTGTCGAATTCTGTGAAAACGGGGCCAAAGCAGTAGCCGAAGAGGCAACAACCGCCAAAGTAGATGCCGAGTTCTTCAAACAATACTCAGTACAGGAGCTTTCTCACTGGTCTGATTATGACATCGGAAAGAGTGGGAGGGTAGTTGAGCCAATGATAATTCGCGAAGGATCATCTCATTACGAACCAATAAGCTGGCAAGACGCTTTTGCTCATATAGCAAAAAAACTAAACGACCTCTCATCACCAGATGAGGCAATATTTTATACTTCAGGCCGTACCAGCAATGAGGCTGCGTTTTTATATCAGTTATTTGTCAGACAATATGGTACCAATAATCTGCCTGACTGTTCAAATATGTGCCATGAGTCGAGTGGCTCAGGGTTATCAGAAACCGTGGGTATAGGCAAAGGTTCAGTAAAGCTAGACGATTTTTACAAAGCTGAGGTGATTGTAATTATGGGGCAAAACCCTGGTACAAATCACCCTAGGATGCTCACAGCACTACAGAAAGCCAAAGACAATGGGGCTAAGATTATTTCAGTTAATCCATTGCCTGAAACAGGTTTGATGAAATTTCAACACCCTCAAAATCCTTTGGATATGCTGGGTTCTGGTACCGCACTCACTGACCTGTTTTTGCAGGTAAGAGTTAATGGAGATGTTCCTTTATTAAAGGCAATTATGAAAATGCTCATAGCCAAAGACGAAAGTGAGGGAGGTGTGTTAGATCATGAATTTATAAAAGAGCAAACAGCGCATTATGAGGCTTTTTTAGAAAACCTCAAGAACGAAGATTTAGACGCACTGATCGCACAGACAAGTCTTTCTAAAGCCGACATAGAAGAGGCGGCAGATTTACTTTCAAGTAGTAATAAAATCATAGTTTGCTGGGCAATGGGCCTTACACAGCATAAAAATGCGGTTGACAATATAAGAGAGATTGTAAACCTATTACTTCTCAAAGGTAGCATTGGTAAACCAGGTGCTGGTACGTGCCCTGTCCGTGGGCATAGCAATGTACAAGGCGACCGCACAGTTGGTATTTGGGAGAAACTGGTGCCTAAGTTTGCGGAAAAATTAAAGTCTCATTTCAATTTTGAACCACCAAAAAAGGATGGGTATGATGTAGTCGAATCGATCAAAGCCATGGGCGAAGGTAGAGCAAAGGTGTTCTTTGCGATGGGAGGGAATTTTCTTTCAGCTACTCCAGATACTGAATATACGGCCAAAGCATTGCAGCAATGCGATTTAACGGTTCATGTATCTACAAAACTTAACAGAAGTCATTTGGTGCATGGTAAAGAAGCCCTTATCCTTCCATGCCTGGGTCGTACCGAACAGGATAAGCAAGATTCAGGTAATCAGTTTGTAACGGTAGAAAACTCAACAGGTGTCGTGCATAAATCGCAGGGAGGGAAGAAGCCTGTCTCTGAACACTTATTGAGTGAGCCAAAAATAGTGGCAGAATTGGCGAAAGCCACTTTAAAAAACAAAACAACTGTGGATTGGGACAAGCTCGTAGCTAATTATGATCACATAAGAGATGCTATAGAAGCTACGATCGATGGCTTCGATAATTACAACCAACGCGTGAGAAGAGCTGGTGGGTTTTACCTGCCCAATGGCGCAAGAGAGGGTGATTTCAAAACCGACACTGGCAAAGCCAATTTCACCATCAACGAGGTGCCGGATCACAAGTTGAAGAACGAAGAATACCTCATGATGACGATAAGAAGTCATGATCAGTATAATACTACAATCTACGGTTTACACGACCGCTACCGAGGGATTCATAACGAGCGTAGGATTATTTTAATGAATACGGATGACATGTCGGCCGCTAATTTGAAGGAAAAAGATATCGTTGATTTATATAGCAAATATGATGGAATCGAAAGGTCAGCCAAAGGATTTATAGTTGTGCCATACAGTATTCCTGGTAGATGTGTTGCTACTTATTTTCCTGAAGCAAATCCGTTGGTGCCGCATAATCATTACGCACGAGGAAGTAAAACTCCTATTTCTAAATCGGTGATTATATCTATAAAAAGACGCGACTAATTGTAGTACTTTTTTGATATATAATACGGGGTCATTTGCTATATTTAGCAAAATGAGGGCACTCACTTTTTTATTTTTATTGCTTTCTTCCTCTTTTTTGAAAGCACAATCTTTTCAGCAAATAGCCTATGGAGTTGAGGAAGGTCTTGTTACTCATCTAGTTAAGAGTGCCGAGTTTGATGCTTACGGGTTTCTGTGGATTGGCACTGATGAAGGCCTCGTGCGCTATGATGGCCGCTCCTTTCAAAACTATGCAGAAGCAACACCGAGTCGTTATATAAAGAAAGTCATAGCATATGATGATGATTTGTATGCAGTAAGCGATCTGGGCATAACAAAAATTTTAGCTGGGGTAGATACAGTAGGTTTTGAGACCATCATCAAAGGAAGCCGCTCCAAAGTAGATTCTCTAATTTGGTTTCCCAAAGATTTATATAAGGACAGTGAAGGTGTTTTTTGGGTTCCCGAGCCCGGAAGTATTGTGAGGTTACATCAGGGGCGTGTAGAACGATTCGAATTCCCGGATCACGATACTTCAATTAGTTTTTTCAGATCATTTTCTATTTTCGAAGTAAATGGTCTCGTACATACCATTTCTCACACCGGTCGTTTATACCGATTTGACTACGATCAGAATGCATTTACTTTAGTGAGTGATGAATTCACCAATGAAATTAATGGTGTAAATGTAGTATATCCTTACGATCAAAATAATGTTATTATTGGCTGTTTATCAGGACTTTACAAAGTAAAAATTGAGCCAGATGGAATGTCAATCGAAAAACAACAGCTCTATATCAATGAAGTGTCTAGCATTATAGCTTATCAAGGTCAAATACTAGTAGGCAACTACGGTAAAAGCTTGTTATTTCTTGATCAGGATTTGAATATCCAAAAGAGGGTTAATGTATTTAAGACCAATGATATCACACATACCCCGGAGGGTAATATTTGGATATCATCTGACGAAGGTATGGTGCTGCTTAAGAAAAATTATTTCCATACGATAAATGAAGAGCCACATTACATAGAATCCATTTTGCCGCAAGATGAGAATATATATTACTGTTTTAAAA